>NZ_FNAF01000002.1 GCF_900101835.1 Peptococcus niger | reverse complement strand
TCCACCGCCCCCTTAGAGGTGGAATAAGCCACTTCGCAGGAGGCCCCCCTGGCCCCCCAGATGGATGAAATGTTTAAGATGCTGCCATGTTTGGCGTGAATCAATTGGGGCAAGGCGGCCCGCACCATCAAAAAACTGCCCGTTACATTGACGGCTAAAATATCCTGCCAATGATCCATGTCCAAGTCCTGCAGCAAGCCATAATGGTCAATGCCTGCCGCATTCACCAAGGCATCCAGGGGCTCATGGTCCAAGAGCCGGTCAACCGTATCAAAAAGCCGCGCCACCGACCCTTCATCACGCACATCGACTTGGAGGGGAATGACCCGGTCACCACAATCCGCGGCCAATTGCTCCGCTTTTTCGGCATTGCGGTGGTAACCCACAAAGACCTGCCGGCCTTCCTTGGCCAATTCCCGGACAATGGCAGCACCAATGCCGCCGGTCCCCCCGCTGACCACCACTGCTTTTTTATTTCCCATAGGGCCCCCCTTGTTTTCATTACTGTCTTTTACGGTAAATAGAGTTGAGTGAACCATGAAAGGATGTTTGCCATGAACGATTATCAAATCCGCCTAACCGCTGCAAACGGAGAAATCCGAGCCTTTATTGCCAGCACCCGCGATACGGTTAATACCGCTGCCAGCCTTCACCAGACCAGCCCGGTCATGAGTGCCGCCCTGGGGCGCCTCTTAACCGCCACCGTCATGATGGGCACCATGCTCAAAGACGATAAGGACATGATTACCGCCGGCATCCGCGCCGACGGACCGGCAGGCGGCCTCTTGGCCACGGCCGACCGTCACGGTCACGTGAAGGGCTATGTGGGCAACCCGATCGCCGATGTGCCCAAGCGCCCGGACGGTAAGTTAAATGTGGGCGGCGTCATCGGCAAGGGCCGCCTGACCGTGAGCAAAGATATGGGTTCCCGGGAGCCCTACAACAGCACCGTTGCCTTGCGCAGCGGCGAAATTGCCGAAGACTTTACCTATTATTTTGCCCAGTCGGAACAAATTCCTTCGGCCGTGGCCCTGGGCGTCTTAGTGGACGTGGATTACAGCATCCGTCAAGCCGGCGGCCTGATTGTCCAGCTCATGCCCGGCGCCTCGGAAGCAACCATCGCTTATCTAGAAGAGAAACTGCAAGACCTCGGCGCCTTAACCGACCGATTTGACGCCGGCCAGACGCCTGAAGCCTTAGCGGAAGACCTCTTCGGAGAAATCGGTTACCAGCTGCTGGAGCAAACGCCCCTCAGCTGGCAATGCAACTGCAGCCGCGATAAAACGGAAAAAGCCCTGATTGCCATCGGCCGCAAAGAGCTCAGCACCCTATTGGCTCAAGACGGCAAGGCCGACCTCGAATGCCATTTTTGCACCGCAAGCTACCATTTCAGCGCTGATGATTTGCAAGCACTCATCGACAGCCTGCCGCCAGACCCCCCAGCGCTCGACTAAAGCAAAAAACGCCATTGACCGCAGCGGTCAGTGGCGTTTTTTCGCATTGCGGCGCATTTCTTCCGCGTGCTCCAGCTGCCACTCCGCCCGGCCGCCGAGCATTCTGGCAATTTCTGCGGTTTTGGCCGCATCTTCCAGGGTCTGGACCGTGGTATAGGTCGTCTGCCCGTCGGTATGTTTTTCGATAAAGTGGTGGCCATCCGCATAAGCGGCGATGGCCGGCGCGTGGGTCACGCAGATGACCTGGGCCCGGCGGGCAAGGGAGGCCAATTTTTTGGCCACCTCCATTAAGGTCAGTCCACCGATGCCGGTATCAATTTCATCGAAAATCAAGGTTTCCGTATCCTCTTGTGCCGTCAAGATGGTTTTAAAGGCCAGCATCAGGCGGCTCATTTCACCGCCGGATGCGGTTTCATGCAGGGGCAGGGGCGGCGAACCGGGATTGGCCTGCAGCATAAAAAGCACGGCGTCCGTGCCGCTGCTGTCCGCCCGTCCCTGGCCAAAATGGACGGAGAAGCGGGCATGGGGCATAGCCAAATCAGCCAGTTCTCCCTGCAGCCGTTCCGTTAACAAGGCTGCACACCGCCGCCGGCTCTCGCTCAAGGCCTTGGCCTGGTCCGCATAGTGACTGCGGGCTTCAGCATAAGCCGTCTGCAAGGCGGAAAAAGCAGCCTCATCATCCGCTTCCCTGGCCAAGAGGTCCTCCCAAACCGCCATCTGCCGGACCAGGTCGTCCGGGCTCATGCCGTAAGCCTGGCGCAAGCGATGAAAAACCGTCAAGCGGTCAGACAGGGTTTCCAACTCCGCCGCCGATCCGCCGCGATCAAGCTCGCCGGCCAGGGTCCGGGCCCCTTCCTGCACAGAAATCAGCGCGCTTTTCAGCTCTTTTGCCGTTACCCCCAGGGCCGCTTCCAATTGCGCCGCATCCTGCAACCGTTCCACAGCCCCGGTCAAAAGCGATTGGACGCTGGTATCATCGCCGTACAAAAGCCCGTAGGCTTCTTCCAAGTGGGCTTGAATCTCCAGCCGCTTTGCCAGATAAGCGTGCCGCCGACTGACTTCTTCTTCTTCGCCTTCCCGCAATTTCAACGGAGTTAATTCCGCCAAACTTTCTGCGGCCCGGCGCCGGTCAGCGGCCTCCTGTTCACGACCTTTCATCGCAGCTTTTAAATTTTTAGCCGCCCGGCGGGTTTGGCGGTGGGCCGCTTGAACCGCCTTTAAAAGGTCTTGGTGGCCGGCATCGCCGAGGCTATCCAAGAGCCTCAGCTGGTGGTCCGGGGCCAGCCAGTACAAATAATCGTGCTGACCGTAAATGCTCACCAAGCCCTGGGCCACATCCCGATACTGGCCCAAGCTGACCTGTCGGCCGTTGATCCGGCAGGTATTATGCCCGCTTTGACGGACTGTCCTGGACAGAACCAGGGGGGCGGTCTCGAAGCCTTGCGCTGCCAGCCCTTGCGCCACCGCACTGTCAGGCTCTACAGCAAAAACGCCTTCAACCAAGGCACCATCGGCGCCGTAGCGAATATCGCGCACATTCGCCCGTTCACCTAAAAGAAGGCCCATGGCATCGACAATAATGGATTTCCCGGCACCGGTCTCCCCGGTCAACACATTGAAACCGTGGTCGAAGGTCAGATGAATATCTTTGAGCAGGGCAAAATTTTGCACGGTTAATTCTTCAAGCACGGCGGGCCTCCTTTCTGGAACCGGTAAGGCATGGCGTCTTAATTGTTGATGTAGTGGTCTATGTAGCCGATAACGGTCGGCACTGCTTCCGTCGGTTTGCAAATCAGCATAATGGTATCATCTCCGGCAATGGTCCCAATGACTTCCGGCCAGCCCAGACGATCAATGGCGTAAGCAATGGTATTGGCATTACCCGGTGCCGTGTTCACGATGATCAGGTTTTCACTGCTGTCATAAGAAAGAATAAATTCCCGAAAGAGCATCCGCAGTTTGGCTTCAGTGGGGACACTGTCCTGGGACCGCCCGTACTTGTATTCATCGCCGCCAATGGGCACCTTGACCAGTTGCAACTCCTTAATATCCCTGGAAACCGTCGCCTGGGTAATCTGATACCCCTCTTGCCGCAAGAGTTCCGCCAATTCTTTCTGCGTAGAAATTTGTTGTTCCAGGACCAATTCTAAAATACGGCGTTGTCGTTTGTTCATAGTTCTACCTCGGCTTCCGTTCGTGGGTGTTCAGCATTTTCGTGTGCACCGCTTCAAAGAAGGGGTGTTTGCGCATATGCACCAGTTGAACCGTACTCGGCGCCCGCTCGACATGCAGGTGGTCGCCCAGCTGCATGCGCATGGGGTTGACCCCATCGGCGACCAAGTAAGCCCCGGCCCGGCCGCGCGTCAGGTAAACGTCCACCGAGGCGTTGGCCGGGATAATGATTGACCGCACGCCCATCAAATGAGCACAAATGGGGTTCACAATCAAACAATCTGTCCCGGGGTAAATCAAGGGGCCGCCGGCTGAGAAGGAATAGCCGGTGGAACCGGTCGGCGTCGCTATAATTAGCCCATCACCACGATAATGGTCCACCAGGGCATCGCCCATAAAAACATCCAGGGCAATGGTGTTGTCCAGGGGATCTCGGTTGATTACCACATCGTTCAAGCCGGTCATCTCGGCAATGATCTCCCCCTCCCGAATCAAAGACCCGGTGATTTTCATCCGCCGTTCAATGGAAAAATCGCCCGTCAAAATCCGGTCCAGCATCGGGAAAAAGTCATCTTCTTCCAGTTCGGACAGGAAGCCCAGATGCCCCTTATTGATGCCCAGCATGGGAATGGCCGCCCCGGCCAAATCTGTCGCCGCATGTAAAAAGGTGCCATCCCCGCCGATGACCAAAATAAGTTCCACCGTTTTTAGCAAGGCCCGCCGCTCCAGACGTTCAACCTTTTGGTTGCGGACATCACTGGCCTGGGTCGCATAAATATGAACATTGCGCGCAGATAATTCAGCAATAATCCGGTCGCACAAATCCTGGACCCCTTCGCGCTCAAAATTGGCATACAAACCAACGCTTTTTATCCCCAATTTTCTCACCTACCCCATGATAAAGATGAACAGCCACATCAGCCCAGCCCCGACAGCGGCACCGCCCAGCCAGGGTAAAAGACCGGTCCTGGTCGGTTCAAAGGCCACCTGACGCACCCGTTTTTTCTCCATATCTACAAATAAAATGCCATGCGGTCTAAAAATAGCCCGGTACTCCAGGAGCTGCCGTCTGACTGCCGCCAAATGCGGATTGGCCTGCTGGCCGCTCTTCACTTCAACAATATAGAAATGGCGCCCCTTGCGCACCCAATAATCCGCATGTAAAACCGTCTCTTTCGGCCGGTCGTCTACCCAATACCGTACCCGGCCCGTTTTTTGCCGGGCCAAGATATGGTAGCCGGCCGCCCTCAATAGGGCCTCAGCCTGACGCTCCCGTTTCTTACCCCGTGCCTGCCGCCGCTTCCCTTGAAAGCGTCGCAAGGCGCGCCCGCCGACAAGAACCAGGGCCAGGGCAATCAAGAGGGTCAGCAGCAGGACATCCCCCTGGGTCATCATGGAATGGTTGCACCCGCTGCCACCACCGACGGAATATCCGGCCTTACCGCCAAGTGGGCATCTTTGCTGAGCCAGAGCAAGTATTCCACATTGCCCGCCGGCCCACGAATCGGTGAGGGGGTCAGACCACGTGGATAAAGGCCTTCGTCCTCTGCCGCTGCCACCACCTTGGCAATCACCGCCTGATGGACGTCTAAGTCCCGCACCACGCCGTGTTTGCCGACATGCTCCCGGCCGGCTTCAAATTGGGGCTTAATTAAAGCCACCATTTGGCCATCCGGCTTTAAGATCTCGGCGGCTGCCGGGAAGATTTTCGTCAGCGAAATAAAGGACACATCTGTCGTCACCCAATCCATTTGCTCCGG
Source organism: Peptococcus niger (assembly GCF_900101835.1). Lineage (NCBI taxonomy): Bacteria > Bacillati > Bacillota > Clostridia > Eubacteriales > Peptococcaceae > Peptococcus > Peptococcus niger. The sequence continues at coordinate 241,801 of NZ_FNAF01000002.1, read as the reverse complement.
AAAATCCGCCGCTGTCAAATAGCGCGCATTGGTTTGCTCCCGGCAGTCCACCTGGGGATGGGTCCGCAATTGCCAGACCAATTGATTGGTCCCTACGTCAATGGCGTAAACTTTGCGTGCCCCGTGCTGCAAGGCACAGTCAACAAAACCGCCTGTTGACGCGCCCAAGTCACAGACCGCCCCACCGGCTAAGTCCAGCTGGAAGGTCTTCACCGCTTCCTCAAGCTTCAGGCCGCCGCGGCTCACGTAGGGCAAGTCTTTGCCCAAGAGGCGAATGGACGCATCCGTTGGCACCTGGGTCCCGGCTTTATCAATTTTTTGGTCGTTGACCAGGACTTCCCCGGCCATAATCCGCTTTTGCGCCGCCTGGCGGCTGGCGAAAAGCCCCTGTTGCACCAAGACCACATCCAGTCGTTCTTTTTTAGCCATCGGCCCGGCATCCTTTCAGCCTGGCGGAAATTTGCGCCACCACGCCGTCCACATCCAGCTGAATGCTTTCCTTGAGCAAGTTGACATTCCCCGCTTCAATAAAGGCATTCGGAATGCCAATGCGGAGCATCGGTTTCACCAGGTCCTGGTCTGCTGCCCATTCACTGACTGCAGAACCAAATCCGCCAGCCAAAACGTTTTCTTCCAAGGTGACGACCAGGTCCGTTTCCCGGAAAACAGCCTCCAGCATTGTCATATCCAAGGGACTGACAAATCGGGCGTTGACCAGGCCCACCTCATAGCCTTGTTCACGGAGGCGGTCGGCGGCGGCTTGGGCGGTGGCGACCATGCTCCCTACGGCCAGCAAGGTCAGGTCCTTGCCCTGGGCAAGGACTTCGCTCTTGCCCGGCGGGATGTAGTCAAAAATGTCGGACGTCGCCGCACCGGGACCGGCACCGCGCGGATAGCGCAAGGCCACCGGTGTGCCATATTCAACGGCGGAATAAAGCATATTTTGCAATTCACGTTCATCTTTTGGCGCCATCACGGTCAGGTTGGGAATTAAGCGCAAGTAAGACAGGTCAAAAACACCGTGGTGGGTCGGCCCGTCTTCACCGACCAGACCGGCACGGTCCAAGGCAAAGACCACCGGTGCTTTCTGTAAGGCGCAATCGTGAATCAACTGGTCAAAGCCTCGCTGCATAAAGCTTGAATACAGGGCCAGGACCGGCTGCATCCCCTCCAAGGCCAAGGCTGTCGCCATGGTGGTGGCGTGGCCTTCCGCAATCCCAACGTCAAAAGCCCGGTCCGGAAAGACCTGGTTGAATTTGGCCACCCCGGTGCCTGAGCCCATGGCGGCGGTAATCGCACAAATGCGGTTGTTGCGCTTGGCCAGGGTAATCAGCGTATCGGCAAATACGTCCGTATAGGTGGGCTGCGTTTTTTGCTTTTTAGGTTGACCGGTTTCCACACAGAAGGGCCCGGTCCCGTGAAACTTATCGGGATTTTTTTCAGCCGGCCCATACCCCTTGCCCTTTTTAGTGATCACATGGATGAGGACAGGCCGGCGCAAGCCCTTGGTATTCTCAAAGACTTGCCGCATGGCGGAAATATCATGTCCGTTGATGGGGCCGTAATACTTGAAGCCCAATTCTTCAAAAAAACTGCCCGCTACAAGCATGTACTTCATGGTATCTTTCAGCCGGTCTGCCATGTCTGCCATGCGCGAACCGACCGTCGGAATGCGGTTTAAAAAATTATCCAAATCTTCCTTGGCCCGCTGATAACCGGGGTCAGACCGCAAGCGGGTCAAGTAGTCGGCTAAGCCGCCTACATTGGCGTCAATGGACATATCGTTGTCATTTAAGATGACCTTCATGTTGAGCTGCAAGTGACCTGCGTAATTAAGGGCCTCAAAAACTTCTCCCCCGGTTAAAGCCCCATCACCAATAACGGCAATGACTTCATTTTTTTCCTGGCGCAAGTCCCGGGCCAGGGCAAAGCCTGTGGCCGCCGACACCGACGTTGACGCATGCCCGGTGCCGAAAGTATCGTAAGGGCTTTCCGCCCGTTTGGGAAAGCCGCTCATGCCCTGATAGGTGCGCAGGGTATCAAAGAAGGCGTCATTGCGCCCGGTCAAGAGCTTATGCACATAGGACTGGTGCCCCACATCCCAAATAATTTTATCCTCCGGGGCATTAAAAGCGGCGTGCAGCGCCAGTGTTAATTCTACGGCGCCCAAGTTTGGCGCTAAATGACCGCCGTTTTCCGATGTGACCCGGATCAAGCGTTGGCGAATTTCAGCGGCCAATTGCTTCAATTGATCTGCGGATAGTTTCCGCAAGTCTTTCGGTTCATGAATAGAATTCAGCAGCATTGCCATCTCCTAACTCTGACGTGCCAATATTTTGGATGCAATATAGGCCAGTAAACTGCCGTCACCCGTCAGATCCTTTAAGGCACTTAAGGCCTCATTCACCGCTTGCTCTGCCAGCTCGCGACTCTTGTCCAAGCCCAGGAGCGCCGGGTAGGTGGCCTTGTCACTTTTGGCATCTGAGCCGGCGTGTTTCCCCATGACCACTTCATCGCCAACCACGTCCAAAATATCATCGGTAATTTGAAAAGCCAAACCCAAGGCCCGGCCGTAGGCGCTCAAGGCAGCCATGCTGGCCTCATCCGCCTGGCCTAAAATCCCGCCCATCCGGCAGGCGGCCAAAATCAAGGCCCCTGTCTTATGCCGGTGAATCCACTGCATATGGTCAAGACCAATGGCTTCCCCTTCACTCAATACGTCTTGCGCCTGACCGGCAACCATGCCGCGAATGCCGGCGCCTTCAGCCAATTCACGCATAAGGGCCGCTGCCACAGGCGTATCACCACAGGCCCGGGCAAGCATGGAAAAGGCTTCGGTCAATAAACCATCACCGGCTAAAATCGCCATGGCTTCGCCGTATACCACATGGTTGGTGGGCTTGCCCCGGCGCAAATCGTCATCGTCCATGCCCGGCAAGTCATCATGAATCAACGAATAGGTGTGGACCAGTTCAATGGCGCAGGCCGCGTCTAAAACCTGGGCGGTCGTTTTCCCGCCGACCGCTTCACAGGCTGCCAGGACCAAAACAGGGCGGAGCCTTTTCCCACCGGCCAAGAGGCTGTAGCGCATCGCTTCATATAGGCGGTCATTGAACTTGTCATCGGTCATCAGCAAGCCTTCCAAATGACTGGTTACCTGCGCTGTTTTTTCTGCCATTGCCGCTTTACTCATACCTTCCCCCTTCTGCCGGATCCACCGCCGACAAACTGCCGTCAGCTTGTAATATTTCTATTTTTTCTTCCACTGTGGCCAGCTTTTGCTGGCAAACAGCCGCCAGGGCCATGCCCCGCTGGTAATGCGCCAGGGCATCCTCCAGTGGAATGTCACCTTTTTCCAAAGCGTTCAAAACGGTATCCAACTCTGCCAATGCCGCTTCGAAGCTGATGTTTTCCGATTTTGCCTTGTCCATGAAATTCCTTTCAATCTGTCTCCATTTTTGTATAGCCCAGACTTCGGGCCGCTACAATGCCATCCTTCAGCCGCAAATTAAAGGCTGCCTCTGCCGGCAAATCCCGGGCCTGACTGATGATCCGTCCGTCAGGGTCTGTGGCCACTGAAAAACCGCGGGCCATCACCGCCAGCGGATTAAGCGCCGCCAAGGGGCCCACGCGTTTTTGAAAAGCCAGTTCGCTTTGCCGGACAAGCTGGGTCATCCGCTGCTGGAGCAGCATGCTCCTTTCATCCAGGGCTTGGGCATAAGGCAGCAATATTTTTCCCGGATCCGTAAAGGAACTGCGGGCACAGGCGCGCGACAATTGCAGGCGTGCCAGGCGCACATCCCGTAAAAGCGCCTGCCCCAAGCCGCGACGGCGGTTGTTAAGGGCCGCAAGAAGGTCTGCACTGTCCGGCACCGCCTGTTCAGCTGCAATAGAAGGCGTCCCGGCACGTAAATCTGCTGCAAAATCTGCCAGGGTCACATCTGTTTCATGCCCTATGGCACTGATAATCGGCACCGGGCTGGCGGCAATGGTCCGCACCACCGCTTCTTCGTTAAAGTTCCACAAATCTTCCTGAGAACCGCCACCACGCGCCACAATGATCAAATCAATGTCCTCACGTTGGTATAAAGCAGTTAATGCTGCGCAGATGGACGCCGCCCCTTGACTCCCCTGGACTGTTGCCGGCGCTAAAATGACCTGCACATACGGTGCACGACGGCGCATCACCGTTAACATATCCCGAATCACCGCCCCGGTAGAGGAAGTCACCAGGGCAATCCGCTCCGGATAGGCGGGCAGGGGCCGACGCGTGGCCGCCGTTTTAAAAACCCCCTCAGCCGCCAGCTTTTGCTTTAATTCTTCAAAGCGAATCGCCAAGGCCCCGGCGCCTTCGGCCAGCATCCGCGATACATACAGCTGGTAGGCCCCGTTGCGTTCAAAGACTGTCACTTGCCCCCGCACCAGAACGGTCATACCGTCTTGTGGGCTAAAGGTCAGGCGGCCGACATGGCTCCGCCACATGACGCAGGTAAGGGAGGCCTTGGCGTCTTTCAAGGAAAAATAGCAATGCCCACTGGGCCCGTGGCGCTTAAAATTGGCAATTTCGCCGCTGAGCGTCACTTCCCGCAAGACATCGTCCGCTTCAAACTGATCTTTGATGTAGCGGTTTAATTCGCTAACCGACCATGTTTTGCTCATACGGTCTCCCGCGTTTTCGCGATGGCATCTAAAACCCCGTTGACGAACTTATAGGCATCTTCATCCCCATAAATTTTTGCCAACTCCACCGCTTCGTTAATGATCAGAGCCGTATCCGCCTTTTCCGGCGCATAGCAGAGGTCATAAACGCCCAGGCGTAAAATGGTCCGGTCGCAAGACGCCATCCGGTCCGGCCGCCATTTTTTTGAAACCTTGCAAATGGCCTCATCAATGGCGCCCAAATGCTCGGCAATGTCGTCAATCTTGGCCTGAATCGCCTGCACATCAAGTTCTTCAAGACTTTCCGGTGTAAAATGATTGCCCAGGGCTGCCGGCAAGTCAACATCAGCTGCCCAGGCCTCTAAATTTTCCCGCCGATAGGCCGCCATATCCGCACAGGAGAGCAGCTCACCGGCCATGGGTCCGGTGCTGCAAAGCCCTGCAAAGGTCTTGGCTTTAAAATAGCCTTGAGCCACGGCCATCAAGGTCTCATTATTGATGGCCGCTTTTTCCACCATATCCGCCAAAACTTCCTGGACCAAGCGCAAGGCCCAATTGGCTTCCGGCTTTTGTGACAAAGCCGTCTCGCAGGCCTCGGCATAGTTTTCAAAAAAAGTAGCCAGGTCAGCCAAATTCATCTGCATATCCAGCGGCTGGTCTGTCGGCAGGTGGGCTTCCGTATAATAGTCGGTTAAGGCTTCATATAAGGCCTTCTGCGTTGATTGCCGGTCAGCCTTAGGGGTTTTTCGACGATTGTAAAGCCATTCCCGCAAATACCTTGCCGGTTCTTCTTCAGATAAGCCGGCCAGCTCAGCTGCATCGGCCAAACTTAGCTGGGCCGGATAGAGCCGCGCTAAAAGGCCGGCATCCGCGGCACCACTTTCCTGGGCTGCATAGAGTCCAAGGAAGGTCATCAACCGGGCCACACGCATATTTTGATTCATCCTTTACCAGCCTTCCCTTCGCCGCTATCGTTGTTTTTATCGGTAAACCGAATGCCCTGTACGTGAACGTCCACGCCACGCAAAAGGATTCCTGTCATGTTCTTCACTTGTTCGGCCACATCCCGCTGGATTGAATAGGCCAGATCAGGAATGGCTATGCCATAGTCAACGGTGATCACCACTTCTACCCGGGTGCCGCCGTCTATCGTTTCCACCTTAATGCCCTTGGTGGCTGACTTCTTCCCAAGCATTTCCGTAATGCCATCGGTCATACCGCCAACCAAAGCTGCAACGCCGGGGGTACCACCGACAACCATAGCGGCAATGGACGCGATGACATCATCATCCATTTGAATTTCACCGTATTGTGTCGTGTGGACCTGTTCGGTGGATATTTCCTGTCTTTTCTCCTGTATTTTTTGACCGTTTCCGGATTCTCCACTCATCGGTCAGCCTCCTTTCTCTATTATGACAGTATACCATGAAAGCGCATATCATGGCAGTCTCTAAAGCCGGCAAGCGAAAAAATGTCTCGCCGCGGTAACCTAATCATAAAAATCGGCCTTGCCCTCTGCAAGACCGATGGGACCGGTGTTTTACCCAGCTTCTTGTCAACCCCCTGATGGCCAATTTTGCTTACCAGCTGGCCGGCAAGGGCAAACAAAAAAGCCCTGCCAAGGCAGGGCTTATCACTCAATTATTCAGCGTCATCTTGGTCCAGCAGTTGACCGAAAACATCTCCCAAGTTGGTGGAAATATCTTCATTCACCACAGGCACATCGGTTTTTGGACGTGCTTCACGGCGCGGTTTTTGCTTCGGTGCTTCGCTGGCCGGACGTTCTTTCAGTTCCTTAATGGACAAGCTGATGCGTTTGCGATCTTTATCCACGTCAAGGATTTTAACATCCACTTCCTGGCCGACTTTCAGCACATCTTCAACTTGTTCCACATGTTCCCAAGCGATTTGGGAAATGTGCACCAAGCCGTCAACGCCGTCTTCCAAGGAGACGAAAGCGCCAAAGGGTGCAATACGAACAACTTTCCCGTGAGCAGTGGCGCCAACTTCATAGCGTTCATCCACATCATCCCAGGGATTGCTCAAAAGTTTTTTCAGGCTCAGGCTGATTTTACCCTTGGCTTCGTCCAGAGCGAGAATGTAAACTTCAATTTCATCGCCAACATTGACCACATCGGTCGGTTGTTTCACGCGACCCCAACCCATTTCAGAGATGTGGAGCAAGCCGTCAACGCCGCCCAAGTCGACGAAAGCACCAAAGCTGGCAATGCGCTGAACGGTCCCTTTGCGGGTTTCGCCCACTTCAAGGGTTTTCCAGAGTTCTTCGCGTTTTTCTTTTTCTTCTTCCTCAATTAAAGCCCGACGGGAAAGAATGATTTTGCGATTTTCCGGATTCGGATCAAATTCAATAATTTTGAAGCGATAGGTGTTGCCGACAAATTGTTTAATGTCTTCAACATATTTGGTGTCAAGATGGGAAGCGGGAACAAATCCACGCGCACCGATATCAACGATGACACCGCCTTTAACATCGTTAACGACTTTTGCTTCAATAATTTCATCGTTATCGAATTTTTCTTGCAAGGCATCCATCGCTTTTTCCTGATCCGCACGTTTCTTGGACAGAACCATGTGACCTTCGTTGTTTTCCATTTTGATGACCATCACTTGGATTTCATCGCCAACTTTGACGAGTTCTTCCACGTCCGGGTCTTTTTGGAAAGACAGCTCTTTCTTAGGAATGACGCCTTCGGATTTACCTCCGACATCCACCATCACTTCGTCCGGGGTTATTTTAACCACAGTTCCGGTTACCACATCGTATAAATTGAGCGGATCCAGTGTGCCGTAGCCTTGTTCTAACCCTTGTTCCATCGTTAATTCTTCCATCTTGTCAATGACCTCCCTAATTATCCAGTCAGGGGTCGAGGCCCCTGCTGTTAAGCCAATTAATGTGATACCGTCAAACCATTCTGCCTGCAAATCTGCCGCCGTTTCCACATGATGCGTGGGGGCGCCGGCATCTTGGCATATGCTCACAAGCTTGTTGGTATTGGCGCTGTTATACCCGCCGATAACAATCATCATATCAACTTCACGCGCCAAATTTCCGGCATCATGTTGCCTGTCTCGAGTGGCGGCACAAATGGTGTTGTGAACCACCAGGTCCTCAAGGTCCAGGTCTTGTAAAATCTCCACAGCGGAGGCGAAACGCTCCGTTTTTTCTGTGGTCTGACTGACCAAACAAACTTTTTGATGCGCCAAATCCCAGTTGCGGATTTCTTCCGGCGCAAAGAATACTTTTGCACGATCACCTGACCATCCGACAATGCCTTGCACTTCCGGATGATTGGCATCCCCTAAAATCAAAACTTGGTAGCCGTCCTCGGCGTATTTTTCCGCCAGTTTCTGAACGGCCCTGACTTTCGGGCAGGTGCAGTCAAAGGTGGTCAGCCCACGGCAATCCGCTTCCCGGCATACCGCCGGTGTCACGCCGTGCGTGCGTAAAATAACGTTTTTCTCAGTCATATCATCAAAGTGGTCATAAGAATGGATACCGAGATTTTCCAGGCGGCTGACTTCTTGCGGGTTATGAATCAGCGGGCCCAGTGTTGCCAGCGGCCCCTGTCCATCTTCGATGAGTTGCTCAGCTTTTTCTATTGCCTGGCGCACACCGAAGCAAAAGCCTGCATTCGATGCAATCCGTATTTCCATTCCACGACTCCTTATCTGCCAACGTCAAGTACACTATTCTATTATACCCAACAAATCTTAAGTTGCCAACGATTATTTTCGTATCAAAGCTAAAATATGTTGACAAACTTCATCAATGTCCATATTGCTGCTGTCTAAATAGAGGGCGTCAGGCGCTTGAACCAGCGGCGCCACCGCACGTTCGCGGTCTTTTTGATCGCGTGCAGCAATTTCCGCTTCCAGGGTTTCCTGGCCAACAGCTTCTCCCTGCGCTTGCAATTGGAGCAAGCGCCGACGGGCCCGCTCGGCAACACTGGCCGTCAAAAAGACTTTGACATCTGCCTGGGGCAAAACCACGCTGCCGATGTCACGACCATCCATGACCACATTTCTGCTGGCGGCCAAGGCCTGAATTCGCGCCGTTACCAGTTGGCGCACCGCCGGTACAGCGCTGTAGACAGACACCACTTGAGAAACCTTATTGTCCCGAATGGCCCGGCTCACATCCCGTCCGTTGACCTGCACCACTTGATTCCCCTTAGCGTCTTCGCTTAAGTCCAAGTGCAAGCCTTGTAAGAGCCTTGCCAAAGCCGCCTCATCCTGCGGGTCTATCTGCTTTTCCAGGGCAGACAGGGCAACAGCCCGGTACAAGGCGCCGCTGTCAATGTAAAGAAAGCCTAAAAGGCGCGCCACTTTTTTAGCAATGGTGCTTTTGCCGGCACCGGCCGGGCCATCAATGGCTATTTGCATGCCTCCGCCTCACTTTCAGAAAACGCGGCATAAGCCATGGCTGCTGTCCCGGCCACATAACCGGTGGAAAAAGCCATTTGAAGGTTAAAACCGCCTGTATCCGCATCAATGTCCAGAAGCTCTCCACAAACGTACAGGCCTTTGTGGCTTCGTACCGCCATGGTTTTCGGCGCCACTTGCGAAACGGCAATGCCGCCGGCGGTAACAATGGCCTCCCGCAAGGGGCGGGGCCCGGTCACGGTCACCGGCATGTCCTGAAGCAGGTGCACCATATGCAGGCGCTCCTCCCGGGTCAGGTCCAATAACCGCTTCTCCGCATCCAAGCCGGTTTCCGCCAAAAAGGGCAGGATCAGCTTTTGCGGCAGCAAGCGTTTAATGCCATTGGCCAGTTTTTTATGTCCATTTTCCTGAATCATCCGCAGCAGACGGTCATCCAATTGCTTTTCCCCTAAAGCCGGTTTTAAGTCAATGGTGCCGGAAATGGCCCCCTTGTGGTCTTGCCAATAATCCACCAATTTTCCGCTGGCGGTCAAAACTAAGGGCCCGGACAAGCCGAAATGGGTGCACATCAGTTCACCAAAATCACTATATAGGACCTTATCGCCATCATAAAAGGTCAGGCGTACATTACGCAAGCTGAGCCCTTGGGCTGCCTGCACCCAGCCCGGCGCACAAGTAAGCGGAACTAAGGCCGGACGGGGCGGCACCACCGGGATGGAGAGGGCTCTGGCAAACTTATACCCGTCTCCGGTTGACCCGGTAGTAGGATAAGACGCCCCACCCGTAGCTAAAACAAGCGCTTTCCCCCGGTAGCTTTGTGATTCGGTTGTAACCTGCCAGGCTTCATTGGGCAGTTCATTAATGGCCAGCACCCGGGCGCCGGTTTTAACCTGAACACCCGCAGCTTGCAGCGCATCTTGCAGCACATCCAGGATGCTTTGCGAACGATCGCTGACCGGAAATATACGGCCGCCACGTTCCACTTTTAAAGGACAACCGCGGGACTCAAAAAAATCACGAACCGCAGCTGTTCCGAACCGCGCCAAGGCCGAATAAACAAAGCGCGGGTTGTGGTTAATATGCTCCACCAGCTGGGCCTGGTCAAAATCCGTCGTAACATTACAGCGCCCTTTTCCGGTAATCAACAATTTGCGCCCCAAGGCCTCCATTTTTTCCAAGAGCAGGACGCGACCACCGTTTTCAGCTGCGCCGATGGCCGCCAGCATCCCAGCAGGACCGCCGCCAATGACAATTACATCTTCCATAAGCCACCTCAAACCAACACACGTCTCCAAAACAATAGACCAACCGGCCGGCGAGCTTGCCGACCGGCCAAAACGATTTGCCTTGATTGTATCATGGCTGAGTATCTACCGCAAGGATAGAGACAAGCCCAGTAAAAATGCCCCTGTCGCATGGACAGGGGCATCTGATTATTTTGCGTAATCAACATTTCTGGTTTCACGAATGACAACAACTTTGATTTGACCGGGATATTGCATTTCCTGTTCAATGCGCTTAGCGATATCAAAAGCGATTTTCGCGCTGCGCGCATCGTCAACTTTCTCCGGTTTGACAATCACGCGGACTTCACGACCGGCCTGGACGGCGTAGGTTTTCTCCACGCCTTCAAAGTCGGACGCAATATCTTCCAATTGGGTCAAGCGACGCAAATAATTTTCCAAAGTTTCCCTGCGTGCGCCGGGACGGGCTGCCGAAATGGCATCTGCCGCGGCCACCAAAACGCTCTCCACACAATTGGGGTCCACATCGCCATGGTGGCTGACAATCGCATTCAGGACAGCTTTCGGTTCCTGATACTTGCGCGCCACATCCGCCCCCAACTGAACATGGGAACCTTCTGTTTCATGGTCGATGGCTTTCCCGATATCGTGCAACAAGCCCGCTCTTTTGGCCAATGCCACATCACAATCCAATTCAGCCGCCAATAAGCCGGCCAAATGGGCCACTTCTATGGAATGTTTCAGGACATTTTGCCCGTAAGAGGTCCGGTACTTGAGCCGGCCGAGCAATTTAACCAATTCAGGATGAACACCATGAACACCGGTATCAAAGACCGCTTGTTCACCGGCTTCGCGAATACTGGCATCAACTTCTTTTTGCGCCTTGGCAACCATCTCCTCAATGCGCGCCGGATGAATCCGTCCGTCTACAATGAGTTTTTCCAAAGCAATGCGTGCCACTTCACGCCGTATCGGTTCAAATGCCGACACCACCACAGCTTCCGGGGTATCATCAATAATCAAGTCCACGCCGGTCATGCTTTCAATGGTACGAATATTCCGGCCTTCGCGCCCGATAATCCGCCCTTTCATTTCATCATTGGGCAATTGTACAACCGATACGGTCGTTTCTGCCACATGATCGGCTGCACAGCGCTGGATGGCGCCACCAATGATTTCACGAGCAATTTTATCGGCCTCATCTTTGGCATTATTCTCTTTTTCTTTGATCATAACGGCCAAATCATGATCAATTTCCGCTTCAACTTGACGGAACAGCTGGTTTTTCGCTTCATCGTTGGTCAACCCGGCAATCCGTTCCAATTCCGCTTTTTGTTCTTCAATCAAGCGGTCAACGTCATTTTTGCTGTCGAGTAAACTTTGTTCCCGTTCGAGAAGCTTTTCTTCCTTCTGTTCCAAACTGTCCGATTTGCGGTCCAGAATATCTTCCTTCTGCATCAGACGTTTTTCCGTATTTTGAACTTCGGCACGCCGTTCACGTGCTTCCTGTTCCGCCTCATTGCGAATTTTGTAAGCGTCGTCTTTCGCTTCCACCAGCGCTTCTTTTTTCAGGGTCTCTGCCGATCGGGCTGCTTCATCAACAACACGCTTGGCCTCTGCTTCTGCAGAGCCGATCATTTTTTCACTGCTCTGTTTGCGCAGGACATAGCCAACTGCACAACCGATGATCAGGGCAATAAGACCGACAGCGATGATGGTTAAATCCATAAAGGCCTCCTTCCTCCGATATAGGTCCGGGCTCCGTATAAAAAAACAAACCGAGCTGCCTCGGTTTGTCGGTATCAATAATTGATCTTCCCGCCCTACGGGCAATCCATAAGGGTTTTGAAAGCGTTTATCTTCACCGCATATGCGGAGCCTCTTTACAATTTTACGGAGAAAGGGCCTTATTGTCAAGTTTTTATAACAATTCGTTCAGTTCATGAATCAGCTCCCCCGGGTAACCCTTCCCGGCCACATACCGCAGGGCCTGTTCATGAGTCCGCCCACGCCGACGGGCCTTCTGATAAAAGTGGTTGAGAAAGCGCTTTTCCAGTTCCACCGGCAAATTTTTAGCCAGCGCCCTTTGTAAAACATCTTCTGCTACCCCGTACCGGCGCAAGTCTTGCCGCAGGCGAAGGGAGCCACACGGATGAAAGCGGAGCTTATCCCGGATGTAGGCTTCGGCAAAGGCTGCATCGTCCAAGTAGCCGTAGCCATAAAGCCAATCGATGACCGCCGCGATGTCCTCTTGGGCCAAGTCTTTTTCCGCCAGGTGGCGGCGCATTTCCTGCTCGGTACGACGACGCGGCGCTAAAAATTTCAGCGCCGCGTCTTTATGGGACTGGTTGATCATAAATCTTCCAGGCCTTCATCGTCTAAAAAATCTTCATCTAAAAGGGCATTCATTTCATCAACAAAACCATCGGCACCATCAGCGATCTTTCCATCCGAGGCCTTGGCCGGCTTGGCTTCCGGCTCACTGCCGCTCTCGTCTGCTCCGCCGGTCATAATCAAATGGCGGATTTCTTCCATGATTTCCGGATGCTCTTCCAAAAAGGCCTTGGCGTTATCACGGCCTTGGCCCAACCGCTCGCCTTGATAAGAGTACCAGGACCCGCTTTTTGTGATGATGCCCATTTCAGCGCCTACATCCAGGATGCCGCCGGAAATGGAGATCCCTTCCCCGAACATGATGTCAAATTCCACTTTTTTAAAGGGCGGGGCCACCTTATTTTTAACCACCTTAACAGTAGTTCTGTTGCCGATTTGCTCTTCGCCTTTTTTGATGGCCATGCCCCGGCGCACTTCCAACCGCACAGAGCTGTAAAATTTCAGTGCCCGGCCACCGGTGGTCACTTCCGGGTTTCCATAGATAACGCCAATTTTTTCCCGCACCTGGTTAATGAAAATCAGGGTGGTGTTGGTGCGGGCCGTATTTGCCGTCAACTTGCGCAAGGCCTGGCTCATCAGACGGGCCAAGAGGCCAACGTGGGTATCGCCCATTTCACCTTCAATTTCGGCGCGCGGGGTCAAGGCGGCCACTGAGTCCACCACCACGATGTCAACGGCGCCGCTGCGTACCAAGGCATCGCAAATTTCCAAGGCTTGTTCACCGTTGTCCGGCTGGGAGATCAGCAGGTTGGCCGTGTCCACGCCGATGTGTTCCGCATAAATCGGGTCCAAGGCGTGTTCTGCATCAATAAAAGCGGCTGTTCCCCCTTGCTTTTGACATTCGGCGATGATGTGCAAGGCCACCGTGGTCTTACCGGAGGATTCCGGACCATAAATTTCCGTAATGCGGCCTTTAGGAATCCCACCGATACCCAGGGCCCGGTCCAAGGCCATGGCGCCGGTAGAAATGGCATCAATGTCCAACTTGTCCTGGTCGCCCAGGCGCATGACAGCCCCGGTGCCGAACCGCTCGTCAATATCTTTCATGGCGCGTTTTAAGGCCGCTTCACGACCATCGCCTGCCATCTTGGCTGCGCCTGACTTTTTGCTTTCTTTTTTGGCCATTATTTCCCTCCTCGGGTAATGACGTTCGCATCCATCTCTGCCCGCTGGGCAAGGGCCAAGTCAACCAGTTCCCGACAAAGGGTTGGCAGGTCTTTGCCACTGGCGGCCCACATTTGGGCGTACATGCTGATATCGGTAAAACCGGGGAGGGTGTTCACCTCGTTAAAAAGCAGGCGGCCACTTTCTTTTTCAATGAAAAAATCCACCCGGCACATGCCGCACATGTCCAAGGCACGGTAAATCCGCAAGCCGGTTTGCCGGACCGCCTCCCTTGTCATGTCATCCAGGTCGGCAGGGCAAACGGTCCGACTGGCATGACTTTCATACTTGCTGTGGTAATCGTAAAAGGCCTGGTCAGCCAGGATTTCACCGGGCAGAGAGGCCACCGGGTTTTCATTGCCTAGAATGGCCAGCTCAATTTCCCGCTTGTCAATGGCGCGCTCAACCATAATTTTCCGATCGTAGCGAGCGGCTTCATCAAGGGCAAGGGCCAATTCTTCTCGATTGCAGGCCCGGTTGATGCCGATGGACGAGCCACCGTTGGCCGGCTTGACAAAGACATCCGTCCGGGCAAATTTCACCTGCAGCTCATCTAAAATGCTTTCCGGTTCACGCTGCCACCGTTTCCGCAGAACAACCGCATAATCGGTTTGAGCAATCCCGTGGCATTTGGCAATATCCCGCATATAGACCTTGTCCATGCCGATGGCTGAAGCACCAACGCCGGCGCCCACATAGGGCAGCCGGCACATGTCCAGAAAGCCTTGCAGGCGACCATCTTCACCGTATGTGCCGTGAATAATCGGAAAGACCACATCCAATTCGCAGACCGGTTGCAAATCGAACAAACGGTAGACCGTTCCGCCCGGGCGCGGCATCATCCCAACTTCCCCGGGCGCATTTTCCACCGGATCAAAATCGGCAATGTCCGCTTCTTCAACCGGCCCGTACCAGCGGCCGTGCCGAGCAATCCCAATCGCCACTGCCTCAAAACCGGCTTCCCGTAACCCGCGCATCACCGTTTGCGCGGACTTTCGCGAGACTTCGTATTCTTCAGACGGCCCGCCGAATAGGACGCCTACGGTTAAAGGCTTCTTCATTGTTAAGCTACTCCTTTTAATCGGAAAATCGCATAAATCGTAATGACCATGGCCACCACCAACTGAACAGACGAGCCCAGGGCCGTCCCGATTAAGGAACCGGCTGCCGCCCGCAAGGAGTGCGGCAGCGACCGCTGGCGTTTGTATTCCGCTAGAATAGCGCCGGCGATGCCCCCTAAAATGGTCCCCGGAATATTAAGCAAGAGCCCACCGACAATGGATCCGACCAGGGCACCGATGGTCGCCATATTTGAGGCCCCAAATTTTTTAGCGCCAATCATAGCACCACCGTAGTCCAGGACAGACGTTAATACCGCCAATAGGCCGACCACAACAATAAACACCGGGGAATAGGCACTCCAGGCATCAAAAATACCGTAAACGAGTACACCGGCAAAAATCAGCCACATGCCGGGCACCATGGGCACAAAGGTCCCAACGGTACCGATCACCAGCACGATAATCAACAGCCATGCATAAACATCCATGTTTAAACCTCCTCCAATCTTCGGCAAGCGAGGGTTACTGCATAAACAACGTGTGCATAAGACAAACCACCTTGCATATACCCGATATAAGGGGCACGCATCGGCGCATCAATGGACAATTCTATAGAAGAGCCTTGGGTAAAGGTCCCGCCCGCCATGATGACCGCATCGTCATAGCCGGGCAAGAAGGCCGCTTCCGGATGAACGTAAGCTTCTAGGGGGGAGGCCGCCTGGATGCCTTCAGCAAAAGCCAGGAGGGGGGCTTCCCGTTCGAAACGAACCGCTTGAATGATGTCCGTCCGTTTTTCAGCCGGCGTCGGCGAGACGGCAAAGCCACGATTTTGCAGCATTGCCGAGGCGAAAATAGCCCCTTTCAGCGCCTGCTGGACGATGAGCGGTGCCATAAACAGGCCTTGAAAGGCCGGCCGATTAAAGTCCAGGGCACTGCCGACTTCAAAAGCAATCCCCGGGGCCGTTAAGCGGGTCGCCGCACGGCGAATCAGGTCTTTACGGCCGGCAATGTACCCCCCGCGAGGGGCCAGGGCCCCACCCGGATTTTTAATTAAAGAACCGGCTATGATGTCAGCACCGGCGGTCAGCGGCTCTTCGTCTTCCACAAATTCACCGTAACAATTGTCTACAAATACAATAATATCAGCGAAACGCTCATGAATCAATGTTGCGATGCGGCGAATTTGGGCAATGGTCAGGCTGGGACGCCACAAGTAGCCGCGGGAGCGTTGCAGGGATACCAACTTGGTCTTTGGCCCAATGGCCGCCAATACGGCAGCATCGTCAATATCGCCTTCCGGCGTAAGCGGCACCACCGTATGCCGGACCCCCATGGCCTTAAGAGAGGCCGGATCATTGCCCGTTTCTCCGATAATGGTCTGGAGGGTATCATAGGGCATCCCGCTCGCTGAAATCAGTTCATCGCCGGGGGCCAGTAGGGCAAAGAGGACCGTCGCAATGGCATGGGTCCCGCTGACAATGTTGGACCGCACCAGAGCACTTTCCGCTTCAAAGACCCGGGCCCAGACCTCTTCCAGCTTGTCGCGGCCAATATCGCCATAGCCATAGCCGGTAGAACCGTGCAGGTGAAAGTCCCCCACCTGCTCTTCCTGAAAGGCAGCTAAAATCCGCAATTGTGCCGCATTCGTCACATCTTCTGCCTGCTTGTAGGCCGCTGCATACTGGCTTTCCACTGCACTGATTTCAGCCAGCGCCCGCGCATCCAGACCACATTGTTCTGCCAATTGTTTGTGAAATACATTCATCTTTCGGGCAATATCCTTTCTCCATTCCCCTAGCGGGGACAGTCTTGATCATCTATATAAGGGGTGAAGGCCGGCGCCAACCGCAAGGCATCGCCGCGCAGCATCAGCTGTGTTCCTCTTTCAGACGCCTGTAAATTCGTTACGTCTCCGGCTTCGTAGGCCACGGCCAAAAGCCGAGCCCCTTCTGCCGTATGCGGCAAGCTGATGCGATGGGCAAAAATGCGTTTTTCCGCCAAGGGCCTCAAGGCCTGCCAAAAGGCCTCAAAGCCCGTCCGATTTTTAGCGGACAGCATGACCACCGATTCAGCGGTGAAGAGGCCACCTAAGAAAGGCGGCTCAGCCAACCGGTCAATCTGGTTGGCCACATAAAGCATTGGAATGCCCTCAACGCCCAAGTCCCGCATAAAAGCGTCCACCGCACGGATCCGCATTTCGTAACCCTCATCCGCCACATTGAACAGGTGAATGAGCACGTCTGCTTCTTTTACGATTTCAAGCGTCGCCTTAAATGCCACGGTTAATTCCGGGGGCAGGTCTTCCATAAAACCAACCGTATCCGCCATAAAGTAAAGTTCGCCAAGTGGCGATTGAACGCGGCGGGTGGTCGGGTCCAGGGTGGCAAAGAGCCGGTCTGCCACATAAATATCGCTACCGGTGAGGGCATTTAAAAAAGTGCTCTTGCCGGCATTGGTGTAGCCGATAATGACCACAAAGGGATGGGGCAGGGCTTCCCGGGCCGCGCGTTGCACCCGCCGTTCGCCAATGACCTTGTCCAGGTCCCGCTGCACTTGCGACAGGCGCCGGCGAATGTGCCGACGGTCGGTCTCCAGCTGGGTCTCCCCCGGCCCACGGGTACCAATCCCGCCACCTAACCGAGAGAGACTGGTTCCCTGCCCGCTTAAACGGGGCAACAACCGGGCCAGTTGGGCCGCTTCAACCTGCAAGCGTCCTTCACGGGTGCGGGCCCGCTGGGCAAAAATATCCAAGATCAGCGTGGCCCGGTCAATGACTTTTACCTCAAGGGCCCTTTCCATGGCCTTGGTTTGTGACGGACTGAGGTCGCAATCGAAAACCGCCACATCAATGTCCGAAGCAGCAATCAACCGGGCCGCTTCGGCTGCCTTGCCCTTCCCCAATTGTTTGCGGCCTCCACGCAACCGCTGGCTGATGTCGTCAACAACAAGGAGGCCGGCACTGTCGGCCAGCTCGTATAATTCTCTTTGCCGCCGTTTTTCGGCCTCTTGGGTCCTGCTGTCGTCCAGCAAAAAAATGAGCAGGGCCCGTTCTACAGAAGGGTTCACAGTCCCGGACGGCTGCCCGGTTTATTGATTGGTGCGCCTTCAGCGCAGAGGGGGCAATCCTCCGGTGGGTAGGTGCCCGCTTCCAGGCTGATGAGCGATCTGTAGGGAACGGTGAGCTTGACTTGATTGCCGTGGGTTCGATCAATGATCGAGGCGGCGCCGATGACCTCAGCCCCTTGTTCTTGCAACAGGGCCACCACTTCTTGAGCCGAACCGCCGGTGGTGAGGACATCTTCAGTCACCAAAACCCGCATCCCCTTGGTCACATGGGGTGCAAAGCCGCGCCGTAAGGTCATCACGCCGTTTTCCCGTTCGGCAAAGATTGTCGGCACCTGCAAGGCGCGTCCCACTTCATAGGCCACTAGGATCCCGCCGATGGCCGGCCCTACAACCATTTCCGGTTTGTCGTCCCGCCACAGGTCTGCCACCTCACGGCAAATCCGTTCGGCTAGAGCCGGATGCATCAGCAGCTGGGCGCACTGCACGTAAACATCGCTGTGCAGGCCACTGGACAATTTAAAATGGCCTCGTTGATAGGCTCCGGTTTCTTCTAAAATGGCTAAGGCTTCTTCTTTTTTCATTTTTGCTCACCTTCCCTTAATTCTTTAACAATGGCCCGAGCTGCCTGGGCCGGATCTTCCGCCAAGCGAATCGGCCGCCCCACAACAATATATGTAGCCCCTTCTGCCGCCGCCTGAGCCGGGGTTAAAATCCGACTTTGGTCATCTGTTGAAGCCCCTTTCGGGCGAATCCCCGGGCAAACGGTGACAAAGGGAGCGGTCATGTCTTTTAAGAGGGCCAGTTCCTGTCCGGAGCAGACCACCCCGTCCAAGCCGGCCGCCTGGGCCAACTTGGCCAAGCGGGGCACCGCAATTTGCGGAGCATCCGGAATGCCGACGGCGGCCAAAGCCGCCTTATCCATGCTGGTCAAAACCGTGACCCCCACCACCTGCGGCACTTTGACCCCGGCCCGGGCAGCGCCTTCACGCGCCCCTTCTGCAGCCCGCCGCATCATCTCCTGCCCGCCCAGGGCGTGGACCGTAATCAAGTCGACCCCGGTGCCTGCCGCCCAAGCGGCGGCTTGGTGAACGGTATTGGGGATATCATGAAATTTCAAATCCAAAAAGACCCGACGGCGCCGCATTTTTAATTCACTAAGGATGCGGCCGCCGGAATTTAAGTATAATTCTAAACCAACCTTGTACCAGCCCACCGTCTCTTTCAGCTCATCCACCAAGTCGAGGGCTTCATCCGCAGTGCTATAGTCCAAGGCCACGATCAATTCAGTTCCCACGCTTGTCCTCCTTCCAGGCTGCGCCGATCAAATCGCGCACATGGGCAACCCTGTGTCTTTCACAATAGGCTTCCAGGCCGTCTACAACCGCCATCGGCGCCAGCGGATCGGCAAAAGAGGCCGCCCCCACCGCAACCATGGTGGCACCGGCCAGGATATATTCCAAAGCGTCCCGGGTCTTTTCAATGCCCCCCATGGCCAAAATAGGAATGTCCACCGCCTGCGCCACCTGCCAAACCATCCGTACCCCGACCGGACGGATGGCCGGTCCGGACAGGCCGCCGGTGACATTTCCCAAGAGAGGCCGCTGTTTTTCCACGTCAATGACCATGCCCATCAGGGTGTTTATCATGGATAGGCCGTCTGCGCCGGCCTCCTGTAAACCGAGGGCAATCTCCGTCACATCCGTGACATTCGGCGACAATTTCATAACAACCGGCTGGGCAGCAACCCCCTTCACCGCCCGGCATACCTCTGCCGCCTGCGCACAGGAGGTCCCGAAGGCCAGCCCACCGGCGCGGACATTTGGACAGGAAATATTGACTTCCAAGAGGGCCACTTCCGGGCAGGCCGCCAGTTTTTCCGCCATACGGGCGTAATCGTCTACCGTATTGCCGCTAATATTGGCAATGATTTTCGTATCCGCCTCGGCCAACCGGGCCCGCATCTGGGGCAGAATATCGCGAATAAAGGCATCCACCCCGGGATTTTCCAAGCCGATGCAGTTCAGCATGCCGGCCGGCGTTTCCGTAACCCGCAGGCCGGGATTGCCTTGCCGCGGTTCCAGGGTCAATCCCTTTGTGGTAACCGAGCCAAGCCGGTCTACAGGGACAAAGGCCCCGTATTCGGTGGCAAAACCATAGGTGCCGGAGGCGGTGGAGACCGGGTTTTTAAACGTCAACCCGCAAAAATCAACCCTTAAATCAACCATCCAGTTTGACCTCCTCCGCCCAAAAAACCGGTCCATCGGTACATACTTTCGCATACGCCTCGGTCGGGTCAGGACGGGCGCAGGTACAGCCCAGGCATACCCCGACCCCACAGGCCATCTTCCCTTCCAGCGACAGCTGGCAGGGAATGGCGCGGGCCAAGGCCAGGGCCTGGACAGAGCGCAGCATGGGCAAGGGCCCACAAACATACACTTGCGTAGCAGGCGACAGGTCGCCGAGCAAGTCGGTCACATAACCGCCTTGCCCGATGGAGCCGTCTTCACTGGCCAAAACCGTTTTCAGGCCCATTTTGTCCGCCCAGCCCAAGCCGGACAGGGCTGCCCGGTCCCGACCGCCTGCGTAAAGGGTGATGTCTTTCGTCTGGTCCGCCAAGGCCGCCGCCAAAAAGCGGAAGGGCGCATGCCCGATCCCGCCGGCCACCATGGCCACCGGCCGCCCTTGGATGTCCAAGTCAAAGCCATTCCCCAGGGGGCCGATGACTTCAACAGGATCACCCACCGTCAACCGGCTCAGGGCAACACTGACATCACCCACCGTCAAAACGGCCAGCGCTACTTCCGCCCCGTCTATCGCATGAATGCTGATGGCCCGTTTTAAAAAATTAGCCCGGGGGCGCGGCAAGCCGACCATGACAAACTGCCCTGCCACCGCCTTGGCGGCAATGTCCGGCGCTTGAATCCACAAAACGGTTTCGCGCCCGAACCGCTCTAAGCGGGTAATCGGGCAGGTGCGAAAGACCTTATCGCTCATACGGTTTCACTCCGCTCAATGATTTTACCATCCTGCAAAATCGCTTTGCCGGCGCGCAAGACATGGACCGGCCAGCCGGAGAGCTGCTCACCGGTATAGGGGCAATTTTTCCCCTTGCTGTAAAAGGTCGACGGATCCACTGCCCGCTCTGTCGTCGGGTCAAAGACCAGGATATCCGCCAAATAGCCCGGAATCAGACTCCCCCGTTCCAAGCCCAGCAACTGGGCCGGTCTGGCACTCATCAGGCGCACCAAATCGCTCAAGGTCAATTGCCCGCTGCCCACCAACCGGGTCCAAGCCAGGGGAAAGGCCACTTCAATGGAGGAGATCCCAAAGCGGGCCCGGACAAATTCACAATCTTTAAATTCGGCAGCATGAGGCGCATGGTCTGTGGCAATGCAATCGACGGTACCGTCACGCAGGCCGTCAATAAGCGCCGCATTGTCTTCAGCCGTCCGCAAGGGCGGGGCGACCTTGGCCAGGGTATTATAACCCCGCACGGTTTCTTCCGTTAAAAACAGGTGGTGGGGGGTCACTTCACAGCTGACGGGCAGGCCCTTGGCCTTAGCCGTCCGCACCATGTCCAGGCCGCGCGCCGTCGACAAGTGCTGAATGTGCAGCCGGGCCCCGGTCAGTTCAGCCAACATAATGTCGCGCATAATAATAATTTCTTCCGCCTCTTTCGGCGCCCCGAAAAGGCCCAGTTCAGTGGCCACCTGCCCCTCATTCATAACGCCGCGGTCACGCAAGTAAGGGTCTTCGCAATGCTCCATAAAGAGCACATCGAAGGGGACGCCGTAATCCATGGCATTGCGCAGGACGCCGGCGTCCATGACTGTTTTGCCGTCATCGGTAAAAGCGGGCACACCGGCTTCTTTTAACATGCCGATTTCCGTAATTTCCTTCCCCATTTCCCCCTTGGTAATGGCCGCCGAGGGAATCACGTCTGCATAGCCCAGCCGTCTGGATTTTTCCTGAATATAGGTGGCCATGGGCACATTATCAATAACCGGGTCTGTATTCGGCATGGCCACCACCGTTGTAAAACCACCGGCGATGGCTGCCCGGCTACCGCTTTCCAGGTCTTCCGAGTCCTCATGGCCCGGGTCCCGTAAGTGCACGTGCAGGTCAATTAAGCCGGGAATGACATACAGGCCTGCCAGGTCCATCATCTCTTCGCCCGGTTTAACCGGCAAATCCGGCCCCACTTCAGCAATATGATCTCCCTCAATGCGAATATCCGTCACGCCGTCAATGGCCTGCCCGGGATCTACCAGGTGTCCGTTTCTTAATAACATGCTAGGCCTCCTCTGTCATGATTTTTAACAACGCCATGCGTATTGCCAGCCCGTTGGTTACCTGCTCGTTGATCAAGGACCGGTCACCGTCTGCCACCGACGGTTCTATTTCAAGGCCGCGGTTAATCGGCCCCGGGTGCAGGACGATGCAGTCCGGCTTGGCCAGGCCCAACCGCGCTGGATTCAACTCGTAAAAATGGGCGTATTCCTCTACCGAAGGGAAAAAGCCCGCATGCTGTCGCTCCAACTGAATGCGCAGCATCATCACCACATCTGCGTCCCGACAGGCCGCCTCCATATGCGGACAGACGGTCACGCCCCAATCGTTCAAGACGTTGGGAATCAGCGTGCGCGGGCCGGCCACTTTAATGGTGGCCCCGTATTTACGCAGCAGGGCAATATTTGACCGCGCCACGCGCGAGTGCAATATATCGCCGATAATGGCCACGGTTAATTTGGAAAAATCGCCCTTATGGTCGCTAATCGTCAAGCCGTCCAATAAGGCCTGGGTGGGATGGGCGTGAGTCCCGTCCCCGCCGTTGATGACCAGGGAATCTACGTTAGCGCTCAAGACCCTATGCGCACCGCTGGCCGGGTGGCGCATAATAATGCAGTCCGGCTTTAAGCGGTTTAAGGTGGCAGCGGTATCCTTCAAAGACTCTCCCTTTTGAACGCTTGAGGCACTTGAGACGATATTGACCACATCGGCGCTCAAGTACTTGGCCGCCAATTCAAAGGAGGTCCGGGTACGGGTGCTGTTTTCATAAAATAAATTAATCACGGCCCGACCATGCAAATCGTCCCGTTTTTTGCGTGAACTGTCCAGCCGCTCGCGCATATCGCGCGCCACACTGAAGATATGCTCTATATCGTCAGTGGTCAGCTGATCAATCGTGAGCAGGTGTCGACCAATCATTGCCTACCTCCTAATTTCTTGATAAAAGTCCGAGCCGCGTGGCTCGGACTTACATTTATTATACTGTTCCTGTCCCGCCCCTGCAAGCATTTTACAGGATACGGCAGCGGCCTGCACCCTTGCACCGCCCGGACGTTCATTTTATAATATGGCTGACGCATCCGCTGCCCACGAAAGGAGTCTTACATGACGAGTATTATCCGCGACCTTGCCCTGGCCCCTGCCGGCTATGACAAAATCAACTGGGTAAAAGCCCACATGCCCATTTTAAATACCCTTGAAGAGCGCTTTAAAGCCGACTTGCCCTTCGCCGGCAAGAAGGTGGCCATCTGCCTTCATTTGGAGGCCAAAACCGCTTACATGGCCCTGGTCATTCAAGCGGGCGGGGCCGAAGTGGCCGTCGCCGGGTCCAACCCCCTGTCCACCCAGGACGATGTGGTGGCCGCCTTGGTCAAAGAAGGCATCACCGCCTTTGCCACGCACGGTTGCAGCCCGGAAGAATACAAGGATTATATCCAGCACCTGGCCGATTTTAAGCCGGACCTGTACATTGATGACGGCGGCGATTTTACCCAATTGCTGCATGAAGCCTATGCCGACGGCTTGAAGGACATTATCGGTGGTTGTGAAGAAACCACCACCGGCATTGTCCGCTTAAACGCCATGGCCGCCAAGGGTGACCTGAACATCCCGATGATTGCTGTCAACAATGCCCAAATGAAATATTTTTTCGATAACCGTTACGGCACCGGCGAGTCTGTCTGGAGCGCCATCATGCGCGCCACCAACCTGGTCGTGGCCGGCACCACCTGCGTGGTCATCGGCTACGGCTGGTGCGGCAAGGGGGTTGCCATGCGCGCCAAGGGCCTGGGCGCCCGCGTCATCGTCACGGAAGTGGACCCGATCAAGGCCATTGAAGCCATGATGGACGGGTTCCGCGTCATGCCCCTGGTGGAAGCCGCCCCCCTGGGCGATGTCTTCATCACCGTCACCGGCAACCGTCACGTCATTGACCGGGATGCCATGACCGCCTTGAAAGACGGGGCCATCCTCTGCAACGCCGGCCATTTTGACGTGGAAATCAACAAGGCCGCCTTGGCCGATTTGGCCACCGACATCCGCCGGGTCAAGCCCAACATTGACGCCTATACCCTGGCAGACGGACGGCAGGTCTACCTGCTTGCCGAAGGGCGCCTGGTGAACTTGGCCGCCGGGGATGGGCATCCGGCAGAAATTATGGACCTTACCTTCGGCCTGCAAGTCTTATCCTTAAAGGAACTGGTGGATAAGCGACCGGCAGCCGGCCTCTACCAGGTGCCGGCCGCCATCGACCGGCAAGTGGCCACCATCAAGCTGAAGGCCCTGGGCATTGCCATTGATGCCTTGACCGATGACCAGGCCGCCTATCTAAACAGCTGGTCCCTCGTATGATTACCGGTTTTGATCGCTATGTTGCCCTGGACTTAGAAACCACCGGGCTGGAACAAGACGCTGAGATCATTGAAATCGGCCTGGTATTTGTCAATGGCGATAAGATCGTCGATCAATGGCAGCGTTTTGTCAAACCCACCAAACCCTTGCCGCGAGAAATCACAAGACTGACCGGCATTACCCCCCGCATGCTTGAGGACGCTCCCGCCTGGGAGGATATTTGCGATGAAGTGGCGGAAAAGTTAGAGGGCCGGCTCCTGCTGGCCCACAACGCCCCCTTTGACCGGGCCCGCTTAAATTATGCCTTCGGTCGCGACTTGCCCAACGACTGGCTGGATTCTCATGATATTGCCAAGCTTTTCATGCCCAGCTTAACCAGCTACAAGCTGGTTGCTATCGCCGCAGACCTGGGCGTTGAGGACCCGGGCCACCACCGCGCACTGAACGATGCCTATGTGGCCGCGGCCGTCACCCAACGGCTTTACGCTGAAATTTTGCGCACCGACCCCTTTGTCTTGCAGGATATGGCCAATGTCCTGGCGGTCAACACCCCCCTGCGCCGGCTTTTAGAGGCCGCTGTCCCCCTCTGCTGTCCTGCCGAGCCCAAGCCTGAAGCCCTGCCGGACTGGCATACTGCCGGGACCCCTCAACTGGATTTTGCCCATGCAGCGGATTTTTTTGCCGCCGACGGCCTGATGGCCGCCGCCCACCAGGCCTACGAAGAGCGGCCGGAACAGTCGGCCATGCTCTCGGCCATCAGCAAGGCCTTGGAAACCCGGCGCCACGCCATCATTGAGGCCGGCACCGGCACCGGCAAAAGCTTTGCCTACTTGGTCCCGGCCCTACTCTGGAGTTACGAAAACGACAGCCATTTGATCGTCTCCACGGCCACCATCACCTTACAGGAACAACTTTACCGGCAGGATATTCCCTTTTTGCGGAAAGCCCTGGGCTTTCCCTTCGAAGCCACCATCAGCAAGGGGCGGAGCAACTACCTCTGCCGTCGGCGTTTTTTACAAAGCCTAAAAAACGTGGATAACTTGGCAGATACCGAGCGCATCTTCCTGGCCGCCCTGATTCGCCATTTGGAAACCGACCCGACCGGTGACAAGGAACGCCTGAATTTCAACAAGCTGGAACACCAATATTGGCAAGGCGTCGCCGCCACTGCCGATACCTGCTTAAACCGCCGCTGCCCCCACTTTAACGACTGCTATTACTTCAACAATAGACGGGCCGCGGAAAAAAGCCAGGTCATCATCGTCAACCATTCCCTCCTCCTCCAGGACTTAAAACACGACGGCGGCATCCTTCCCCAGTACGACCAGGTCATCATTGACGAGGCCCATCACCTGGAAGATGAGGCCACCCGCCAGTGGACCGACACCATTGATTTAGAATTGCTCCGCAAGTCCATGGCCGCCTTAAAGCGCCCCCAGGGCATCTTAAACCGTCTGAAGGTCAAAGCGCAAAGCGCCCCGGAACTTGTCTTTGATACGGTTGAAATAGACAGCCGCGTCACCGAGCTCCGGCAAGATGCAGAGGACCTGGAAAATCGCCTAAAAGCCCTTATTGCCCACAGTGCCGGTTTGCCCGAACTCCAGCGGGTATCCGATAAACGCCTGACAGACAAGGTCCGCCATCAAGCCTGGTGGCAGGACCTGGCCGGCGAACTGAGCACCTTGCTGAACCTCTTAACCGCCTTTACCCGCACTGGCAACCGGCTCTTAGACCGCGTTCGCGAAGCGGAAGATTTAGAGGGAATCGCCCGAGAGCTGCTCTTTTCCCTGGACACCTTTAAAGAAGCCCTGACCCAATTGGAAACCCTCTTGTCCGGCGAAAACACAGACTACGTCCACTGGCTGAAAAGCATTGACGCCGGCTGGGGCAAAAACCTGCTCCTCTACAGCGCCCGGATCGACATCGCCCCCCTCTTGAAAGAAGGCCTGTTCAACGCCAAGGACAGCGTCATTCTGACCTCAGCCACCCTGGCGGTCAACCGCCAACTGACCTTTACCGCTGAGAAATACCTGCTGGACCCGGAAAGCTACGTTTCCTTTATCTGCGCAGCCCCCTTTGATTATGCCCATCAATCGCTGATTGCCATCCCGACCGACCACCCGGATTATTCCAAGGTCAGTGACATGGACTATTCCTACAACGTGGCCCGGGACCTGGCCGCCTTGATTCCGGCGGTAGACGGCGATATGCTGGTGCTCTTCACCAGCTACGCCATGCTCAACCGGGTCTACTTTGCCCTGAAAAAAGACCGCAACCTGAAAGACTACACCATCCTCGGACATGGCCAGGACGGCAACCGGTCCAGCATCATCGCCACCATGCAGAGAAAGCGTAAGACCGTCGTCCTTGGCGCCTCCAGCTTTTGGGAAGGCGTTGATGTGCCCGGCGCCCATTTGCGCACAGTGGTCATCGCCAAGCTGCCCTTTGCCCCGCCCACCATGCCTGTAGAAAGCGCCCGGTCCGAACGCCTTGAAGCCCAAGGCAAAAGCGCCTTTGCCAAGCTGAGCCTGCCCCATGCCATTTTACGTTTCCGCCAAGGCGCCGGCCGCCTCATCCGTTCCGGTCGAGACCATGGCGCCATCGTCATTTTGGACAACCGGCTGCTGAATAAAAACTACGGCCGCCAATTCATCGGCTCTTTACCGGAACAACCGCTTATCACCGCCGATATGGCCGAGATTTGCAGCCAACTAAATACCTGGCTAAAAGAGAATACCGACTATATAAAAAACCGTCCATGAGCCTTGTCATGGACGGTTTTCTATTTAACAACCTAGGCCTTTCCTTGCGGTTGGTCCTGAATAAAGGTTCCTTCACGCAATTGCCTAAAAGCTTCTTCTAATTCTTCCTGCGTATTCATCACAACTGGCCCACCCCAGGCCACCGGTTCTTCCAGCGCTTGGCTTTCAAAAAAGAGCACTTCAATGGGACTGCCTGCGCTTTGCAGGGTGAGCTGGTCCCCTTCCGCCAATCGCACGGCGGTCTTTTCCTCGACGACCACCTTGCCCAAGCGGGCATCCCCTTCTAATAGAAAGACGGTTTGTGATGCTCCTGCCTTCAGAGGGAGCGTGAGGGAACCACCGGCCTCCAAGCGAATGGACAAAAAGGTCAAGGGATGGTGCTGCCCCTGAAAGCCTTTAACGCCACGAAATTCGCCGCCAATGACCACCACTTCTCCGCTATCTACAGCCAGGCTCGGGCAGTCCGCCGCCTGCAAATCATGGTAAGCCGGTGCTGCCATCTTCTGCGCCTGGGGCATGTTCAACCACACCTGCACCCCCAGCATTCGCTCACTTGCCTGGGGCATTTCTTCATGCATAATCCCCGAACCGGCGGTCATCCATTGACTGCCCCCGTCGGTAATAAGGCCTTCATTGCCCAAGCTGTCCCTATGCGTCATTTTGCCCTGGCGTAAATATGTAATCGTTTCAATGCCACGATGCGGGTGCATGGGAAAGCCCGCCAAGTAATCGCTCGGATCGGTCGAATCAAACGAGTCCAGCATTAAAAGCGGATCATAGGCCGCTGCAGTCCGGTTGGACAATACCCTTACCAACCGCACCCCGGCGCCATCTTGAGTCCGCATACCCTTTTCCTGATGAATAATTTTTGCCTCCATACCAGCAACTCCTTCTCCTTTATCCAATTTGCAGCACAAGGTGCTGCAAAAGACAGGTTTTCATCATCACTATGCCATCATATCAATTAATACATACCCTTTTACTAGGCTTAATATACCCCGGCATTTCCCACGAAAAGGCTCCCGACATCGCCTACATCCGATGCCGGGAGCCTTTTATGCCGTCCCTTGGCCGGTCATTCACATTTTAATAGGTCATCAAGCGCTTCAATTCATCGGCACGATTGGCCGCATCATAGGCGATCCGCCCCTGCTCGTGCGCCAAAAGAAAGGGTAAAATGCTTTCCGCCACATCAAACTTCGTCGTCATCCGGCCAATTTTAGCGTTGTACTTATCCCGATACTTCTGAATCCGTTCGCTTTCAGCCGGTGACAGCTCGTCCGCCTGATATTTTTGGTAGAGCAGGCCCTCCACCCAAACCTCATCATCATGTTCCGGAATTTCTTCCATTTCAACAATGAGGACTGGAAATTGGGCATCATGGTCAGCCAGAAAAGGCTCGCTCTTTAAATAAGCCATCTCTTTAGCGCACTGGGCACTCGTCATCGCCGCCTGGCTCATAAAGAAGATCAAGCCACAGCAATTTTTCGCCCGCAAAGCTGCAAAAATCGACGAATTATACCCATCCCCCTGCATCAAATTCGCTTCCGTATCAATCCAGAGATTGGCCCCGGCTTCCTGCAAATGACGGACCGCAGCATAGACCTCAGTGCCTTCCTGAGTGGAATAGCAAATATAATAATACGGTCGGCTCAAGTCACAGGCCTTAATATGCGCCGCTATCTCTTGTAAGTCTTTTTTATGCATGGTAACCTCCTTTGATCAGTTGACCTAAAGTTTATCTATACTCAGTTTATACCCGAAGCCGGTTCAATGTAAAATAATCGACAGCTTAAAATCCCCCGGAGCAACATAAAACAACGTTTTTAAGTAAAAGTCTGTAACCGCCAATCTTATTCACTTGGCCACACCATAAGGAATGACATTCCTACACACTCCAGCCAAAATTCTCCTAAAAGTCTTGACACGTCTCCATCATTTCGGTATAATTTATTTCGTTGTGAATGCGCCATTAGCTCAGGTGGTAGAGCATCTGACTTTTAATCAGGGTGTCAAAGGTTCGAGTCCTTTATGGCGCATCCTCTAAAAGACCTAGGCAAGGTCTTTTTTTTATTTTCCTCAGAATTCTCAGAGTTACATCCCTTATGGCACATTTCTAAAAATCCCTGTGCGGCATCGCACAGGGATTTTCGCGTTAGGCAGGGACGCCTTTATACGAGCATGGCACCGTCCACGTGGAGGACTTCGCCGGAGATATAGCTGGCATCGTCACCGGCGAGGAAGGCGCAGGCTTTGGCGATGTCTTCCGGCTCGCCAATCCGGCGCAAGGGGATGTTTTGAATGAGCGGTTCGATCATTTCATCCGGAACGTTTCGCATCATATCGGTATTGGTAATCCCCGGAGCGACGGCATTGACGCGGATCCGATCCGGCCCCAATTCGCGGGCTAAGGAGATGGTCAATCCGTTGACGGCAAATTTACTGGTCGGATAGCCGACGCCACGGGTTTGTCCGAAGCGGCTAACCATAGAGCTGGTGGAGATAATGGCGCCGCCGCCTTGTTTTTTCATATGTGGAATAACGGCTAAGATGGCGTTGAAAACGGCTTTGACGTTCAGGTCCATGATTTTATCGAATTTTTCCGGGCTGTAATCGTAAACGGACATATCATCTGCCATACCGGCGTTATTGACCAGGACGTCAATGCGGCCATAGCGGTCAACAATCCGATTCATTTCTTGCTGAAGGGCATCGCCGTCCATTAAATTCGGCCAGGCCCCTTCTACCTGGTCGCCCTTGTCCTTAAAATCCGCCAGGGCTTTGGCAACGGTTTCTTCACGCGAACCGAACAAAACCACTGTAGCCCCTTGGGCCAAAAATTCGGCAACGATGGCGTGGCCAATGCCGCGCGTTCCCCCGGTGACAACACAAATCTTATCTTTTAACATAGAATCCCCCTCCTAAAGACAAACATCAAGGTGTCAGATACATATCTTCTATATACCGAACCTGTCCGCCTTTTATACATAAACTATCAGCCTAGATTAAAACGGCATGTATGGCAATCCGGTTGTCGTGGTTATCGCAGGTGGATAAGGTGACCAGCGGCACCGGTTTATCCGGAAGCTGGCGGTCGGGGCCGGTCAGCTGATTTTTACCGGCAACGCGCGCTCTGAAGGCCTCCCAGGCGGCCCCGGTATAAGCCGGAGCCCGGTAATCTTCATAGGGTGAGGCGATATAGGCGGCGACAATCCGGTAAACGCGCTTGTCTTGCCCTGTTTCAATGTCAATTTTATCGTTTTTGTCGTTGATAAATCCTGATTGCAGGTAGTTTTCCAGATCGTGAAAAACATAACCGGCTGCGACATTGTGCCCGTAAATGACGGTATTTTGATCGGAAAAATCCTTCTGGTTGCCGGCGTCCAAAAAGACGGCACCAAAGGGGTGCGCCGCTCCCTTGTAATCGTGGTCCAGAAAAAAGGCGTTGTCCTCACCTTGCACCAGCGGATAACTGATGTCCGTTCCGGGGATGGATATCCAGCCGATGACGTAGGGGCTATCCACTTGGTGCAAGGCGATACTGCTGTCCGCGGTCATAGCTTTCTGATGCTGCTGGTCTACTTCACTTTTCTGCTCGGCAAATTGCCGGACATCGGATACATAGGTATAAATCTGGTAGGCTGAAACGGCAATCATCAGCAACAAGATGAGCTGAATCAGCCTGATAATCATTTGCTTCACATGTCACCCCCGCTTGTTCACCTCTTCGTTTCAACTGGATAAGGGGTATCGCTGGGCCTTGCCTGTAAATACAGACGGTGCGCGGCTTACAAGAGGGCCATGACCATGTCGCCGTGGCGTTTTTCGTCGTTTTTGACACTTTCAACACTGGCGAAGCGTTCGGCAACCGGGGCATAGGTGTTGACGGCCTTATATTCCCCTTTGGCGATGATCGGGTACAGTCGTTTTCTACCCAGGCCTTTGTACAAGAGCGGCAGCACGACGGAGAGGGTCTTTTTGGGCTCCAGGGTCTGGCCGGTGAGCTTTTTAAAGACGGCGGCGTGGTGGCCTTCTTCGGCGGCCAATTGTAAAAAGATCTCTCTGTCTTTCGGATCTTTTACGGCATCTGCCAAGGCTTTATACATGAGCACGGCGCTGAGTTCACCTTGCTGGGATTTTAAGAGAACCTTCATTTCTTCATTGCTAACGGACATGGGCATCTTCCTTTCATGGTCTTTGTTGGAATGGCAAGTAACTGACAGAGGGCCTGCCATCAACCGGCAGCAGGCCGGACCTTATCCCAAAGGGTCCGACCTCCTGGTCGGAGGATCCCGCCTGCCAAGGGAGTGATAACTTGACTCCTTACCTGTCTACCACAAAAGCGGCTTTCGCAAACCGACCGCCCGGCGGCATTGCGCTTTCGCCTCCAGGTCTAGGGGGCGTGTCAGGGCAAGGACCGTTGGCCGGACATAAAAAAACCGCCCCGGAAGGGGCGGCTAAAGGCGCTTAGCGTTTGTTGCTCTTGCGCCAAATGTTCATCTTTTCGGCTTCTTGGATCAGCTCTTCGCGGAAATCCGGATGGGCGATGGAGATCAAGGCTTCGGCCCGCTGCCAGGTGCTGCGGGCTTTCAGGTTAACGATGCCGTATTCTGTGGCCACGTAGTTCATCATGGACCGGGGGGTGGTGACGATGGTGTAGGGGTCAAAGGTCGGGCGGATGCGGCTCTTCACCGTGCCGTCTTTCATTTTGACGGTGGAGGACAGGGCCATGATGGCTTTCCCGCCTTTGGACCGGTAAGCGCCAAGCATAAAGTCGGCTTGACCGCCGGTGCCGGAAATCTGTTTGATGCCGGCAGCTTCTGAGGAGGCTTGTCCGTATAAGTCCATTTCCAGGCAGTTGTTGATGGCAATAAAGTTATCAATGGAGCCGACGACAAAGGGGTCGTTGGTGTAGTCCACCGGGAAAATGGCGCAGGAGGTGTTCTTGTCTAAGAAGTCATAGCAGCGCTTGGTGCCCATGGCAAAGGTGTAGACGTGCTTGCCCGGGTTGATATTTTTGCGCTTGCCGGTGACCCGGCCGGAGAGCACCATGTCCACCATGGAGTCGGTGAACATTTCGCTGTGAATGCCCAGGTCTTTGAGGTCTGATTCAGAAATCATTTTACCGATGGCATTGGGCATCCCGCCGATGCCGAGCTGGATGCAGGCGCCGTCAAAGAGTTCGCCCATAACGAATTCGGCGACCTTTTTATCAATTTCGCCAAAATTAGCCGGCGGCACTTCATCTAAGGGGCGGTCGTTCTCAACGATGATGTCCACGTCGGAAATGTGAACGTTTTCACCGTAACCGCCGTAGCACACGGGCATGGAGGCGTTCACCTCAACGATGACCGTATCGGCGGCTTCCACCATGGCGTGGAAATGGGAGGCTTCCGGACCGAAGTTGAAATAGCCACTGTCATCCATGGCGGCCACAGGAATAAAGACGACGTTACTTTTGACCTCGCCGTGGTTTAATTCCTGGCGATAGTAACGCGGGTATTCGTGGAAGAGCATGGGAACGAAAAAGGCCTGGGCTTTTTGCCCCAGTTTCCGTTCCAGGCCGCTGAAATGGAAGCTGGAATAATTAAAGTGCTTGCCATCCGGGTCAACGGCGATGACTTGCGGCGGCATGGTGGTGCAGCAACCGCGGATTTTAACGTCTTCCAATTCTTCAGCCCGACCGGCCAGGGCGGCGTCCAGGGCATAGGCCTGCCCGGCGAATGCGCCGTATTCAACCCAGTCGCCGCTTTTAACAACTTTAACGGCTTCTTCGGCGGTTTTAAGCTTGCTTTGGTACTCTTCTTGATAGGTCATAAGGTCCTCCTTCATCAGATCTGGCTACAGATTAGAATTTGTTATCTCTAGTATAAGCTATCTGCTTGAAAATGAAAAGGGAATTGTGAAAATTTGCACGGCTTTTACCCCACCATCCCCGTATCTCTTTCCATTATACCAACCGGACCTGTTTTACACAATGTTCAGACCTTTTCAAACAAAAAAAGCGTCCGCCGGTGCCGGGCACAAGCGAACGCCTTGTTTATGAGGATTGTAAGAAGGAAAGGTCCAGGTCTGCCGGCAGCGGTGCGTAAGCAAGCGCCCCCCAATCAAAACGGGCCTCGCCCCGGGTCAACCCCTGCAGCCAGCCGGTAAAAGCCGCTTGCAGCCGGTCCGGCACATGCAAGTCATAATGTACGGCGGCGTCAAAGCGTTTCTCCGCCGGCCAATGCCGTTCGTTCAGCTGGTAGCTGACCGGTCCTTCATAGGCATAGGGCAGGGTCAGGGTAACCGCTGTTTGGCGCACCATGTCCGTCGGCATGCCGGCCCGTACCGCTTCAGCAGCGGCGCGGGTATAGGCGCGGATCAGACCGCCGGCGCCCAGTTTAACGCCGCCAAAATACCGGACGGTGGCAAGGACCACATCGGTCAGCCCCTCTTTTTTCAAGACTTCCAGACTGGGAATGCCGGCAGTGCCTTGGGGCTCACCATCGTCAGAGGCCCGCATTGAAAGGCCGGCGGGACCGATGATATAGGCCCAAACCACGTGGGTCGCCGTGGGGTGTTCCGCCCGCACAGAAGCGATGAAGGCCTGCGCCTCCTCTTCCGATGTCACCCGGCGAGCGGCCCCGATAAAGCGCGACCGCTCAATCTCAATTGACACATCACCGGGTTCCGCAATGCTGCGGTAGCTTTCCGGCGCCCGGTTGTCATAGGGATCCATTAGGCCTCTTCGAAATAATAGACGACGTAAGCCCGTTGTGGATCTTGATTGACAATGTCCATATATTCCGGCGAAAGAGAGACTTCACCGATGAGGTTAAAGGGGGATTCAAAGTCAAATTCCGGGTCATCGGCACACTTGCAAATGTCCATTTTGGCATTGGGATCGTGCTCCGGCTTGACGCCCAGGGCTTCATAAGCCGCTTTGGCTTCTTCACTACTATCTGCAAAAACAACGCGCGTTCCGGTGGTATGGATCATAAATGAACCTCCTTAAGTTATTCAATATCGTCAATGAATCCCCTTCATTATAGCATATTTAGGGAAAAGAGCCACTCTATGACCTGGAAAATCTCCCTTTCTGTAGACAGAAAAATGCCCTCTGATGAGCAACCCGTCCGGCTGAACGATCCTCATTCCTACCCCATAAGGCCAAGGCACTGATTCCGACCGCCCCTGGTTTCGCCGCCCTCTTTATACATGTGGATTTTTTTCAGGGAGGTAGCGCCAGTATTTTTTAGGCATATGAGCAGCCATCAGTCTTTCATTTTTTCTTTCATCAATGCCTATGGCCTGATAAAAGGTCCGCCAGGCCGACTTAAAGACTTTCTCCTCATCTGTGTCTTCCGGCCTCATTTCAACCACCCGGACGATTTCCAACTCCCCATAAAGGCAGATGGAGGCCTTTTCCCGCTTTTTATCGTAAATGATGAATTTTTCCTTGGGCATCCGCTTCATAAAGTGCCGGGTCAAATATTCCAAAATATCATTTTCAGGCGCCATCTCCCCATACAAAAAGCCATCCTGAATTTGTCTAAACCTGAGCAAGCCCTTGTAGGCATGGTTCTCTGAAGAAAAATTCTTTAAGATTTGCCTAAATAACAGGGGGTATTTTTCAGCAGAATAGAGGTAATCCGGGCCGTACTGGTAGAGGCCCTTAATGATATGGGCCACCGTCTCTTCTTTTTCAGGATTTTTAGACCGGTAGACCTTGTACAAGTCCTCCAGCAGACGCTTGGAAAAGCTTTGGCAGACGCCCTGGGCCACCCTTTGGGCCTTGTCCCAGTCTGTTGCAACCGCTTCCCGGTCAAAGAGCCCCGCTTGTTCCGACGGGGGAGAAATGTGAATATCTTCCAGGTCTTTATAATGGTCGAAGACAACCGTTAGCAGGCCTTCAAAAGACCCGTCATATCCTACCATCATAACGGGCCCCACAGGCTTAACTGTTCCGGCGGATGAGCGCCCCAGCCATCGGATAAGATGGTCCTCAGCTGGTCTGGAGAAAAATGACCGCCCCTATACTTGCCCCCTACCGTTATAAAGTAGCCGGCTTTTTTGGTAGAGATCCGCATGGCCTTCAAGTCCTCAAAGCTGAGCCGTCTAAATTTCCTTGCCTTGATAATCTTATGGGCAGAGACTTTACCAATGCCGGGGATTTTCAGCAGGTCTGCATAGGGAGCCGTGTTGATTTCGATGGGGAATTGGTCAAGATGATGAAGGGCCCAGTTTGCCTTGGGGTCTATGGACAGGTCCAGGTTTTTATTTTTATCGTCCAACAAGTCTTCTGCCTTAAAGCCATAAAATCTTAAAAGCCAGTCTGCCTGGTAAATCCGGTGCTCCCTGGCCAAGGGCGCCCGGTCAATGCCCTGGGTGTACTGGCTGGCGACCACCGGAACAAAGGCGGAGTAATAAACCCGCTTTAAGCTGAAATCCTTATAAAGGCTCTGGGACCTATAGAGGATATCCCTGTCCGTTTCCCGGGAGGCCCCGATAATCATTTGGGTGGTCTGACCGGCAGGGACAAACTTGGGCGCCGACCGGAATTTTTTCCGGTCTTCCCGGTTGGCCAAAAGCCCTTCTTTGACCTCTGCCATCGGATCCAGTATGGCCTGAAAGTTCTTTTGCGGAGCCAGCAGGGCCAGGGACTGCTCTGTGGGCAGCTCAATATTGATGCTTAACCGGTCTACCAGGAGACCTATCCGGTCGACCAGTTCTTTAGCCGCCCCGGGGATGGCCTTCATATGGATATAGCCGTTAAAGTTCATTTCCGTCCTAAGGATCCTGGCCGTTTCTATTAAGAGGGCCATGGTGTAATCAGGATTTCTGATGACGCCTGAGGATAAAAAGAGGCCTTCAATGTAATTCCTCTTATAAAAATTAAGGGTCAGGTCCGCAACCTCCCTAGGGGTGAAGCTTGCCCGCTTGATGTCATTGCTTCTTCGATTGATACAGTACTCACAATTATAGATGCAGTGGTTGGTCAGCAGGATTTTCAAAAGGGAGATACAGCGGCCATCCTCGCTCCAGGAATGGCAAATGCCACTGATGGCGCCATTGCCCAGCCCGGACCTATTGTTCTTCCTGGTCGACCCGCTCGATGAACAGGAGACATCGTACTTGGCCGCATCCGTCAATATCTGAAGTTTTTCATTTAAATCCATAAGATCACCCCGATTGCACCAATCATATGTTCGCACTTCTGCTATTATCATAATCGATTGGCCCCCATTTCTCAATCCCCAATGACAAAAATTTACCAACGGGCAAGCGCCATACCGCTTGTTCCCTTGGCCCAGCTATAAGGCCTGGGGCAATTGCCAGCCGGTGCATAGGCCGACGGCCCTACCGCCACTGGCCATCTCCCGGCCCAACAAAAAAAAGCGCCCGACCGCTTGGTCGAGCGCTTTTTTACTTGATCTTACAATAACCAGGGATCATCCTCCGGATCAATGTAGTCCGGGCCGTTGGTATCTATTTCACGGTCTTCTGTCGGCTTGCCCTTGGTGGGTTGGTTCAATTCCGGATGCGCGTGGTTGGCCGCTTCGTTCCCTTCGCGAGAATCGCGGGCCGGTAGGTTTAAGTCCACGTCTTTGAGATCAATTCCCAAGGCATCCGCCACCCCTTGGCCATAGGCCGGATCGGCCTGGTAGCAGTAGTTGATCCAGCGGTGTTTGATCTGCAAGGTGGAATCGCCCATATTCCGGGCGGTATTTTGGAAGAGGACCTCTTGCTGGTCTGAGGTCATGGCCCGGAAGAGTTTACCCGGTTGGGTAAAGTAATCGTTATCATCCTGGCGAAAATCGTAATGGGCAATATCGCCGTCAGCCGGTTGGGCCGGCGGAATCAATTCCGG
Source organism: Peptococcus niger (assembly GCF_900101835.1). NCBI lineage: Bacteria > Bacillati > Bacillota > Clostridia > Eubacteriales > Peptococcaceae > Peptococcus > Peptococcus niger. The sequence goes on along the minus strand of NZ_FNAF01000002.1, from coordinate 204,555 downwards.
GTGGTCGACAAACTGGCCGTAGCTGTTCGGCTCCACATGGAGCTCACTGCCCAGGTTGCCGTCTACCCGCATTTGACCGTCCCGGTGGTAGCTGTGGGGGGCTTTGACGCCCCGGGGCTGGTTCACCGGGATCTGGTGGTGGTTGACCCCCAGTCGGTAGCGCTGGGCGTCCCCATAGGAAAAGAGCCGGGCCTGGAGCATTTTATCCGGCGAGAACCCGATCCCCGGGACAATATTCGCCGGAGTAAAGGCGGCTTGCTCTACCTCTGCAAAATAATTGTCCGGATTGCGGTTTAATTCAAATTCGCCGACAGGGATAAGTGGGTAATCGGCCTTATACCAGACCTTGGTCAAATCAAAGGGATTGTAGGGCATGGCCTTGGCCTGGTCTTCGGTCATGACCTGGATGTAGACCTTCCACTTAGGGTACATGCCCTTTTCAATGGCCGTATAGAGGTCGCGCTGGCTGCTTTCCCGGTCCATACCAACGACTTTTTCCGCTTCCTGGTCGGTTAGGTTTTTAATTCCCTGCTGGGACCGGAAGTGGAACTTGACCCATACCCGGTCGCCGTCTTTATTGATCAGGCTGTAGGCATGGCTGGAAAAGCCGTGCATAAAGCGGAAGGAAAGGGGAATTCCCCGGTCGCCCATAATAATGGTCACCTGGTGCAAGGCTTCCGGCAAAGAACTCCAGAAATCCCAGTTGGTATTCGGTGACCGCAAATTGGTACGGGGGTCCCGCTTAACGGCGTGGTTCAATTCCGGGAATTTCAGGGGATCGCGGAAAAAGAAGACCGGCGTGTTGTTGCCAACCATATCCCAATTGCCTTCATCCGTATAAAATTTCAGGGCAAAGCCACGGATGTCACGTTCCGCATCCGCAGCGCCGCGTTCCCCGGCGACGGTTGAAAAACGGGCGAACATGTCGGTTTTTTTACCGATTTCTGAAAAGATTGAAGCGCAGGTGTACTGGGTAATGTCATGCGTTACGGTAAAGGCCCCGAAGGCTCCCGACCCTTTGGCGTGCATCCGCCGCTCAGGGATGACCTCACGATCAAAGTGGGCCAATTTTTCCATGAGCCAAACGTCCTGCATAACCATGGGGCCGCGCGGACCAACGGTCATGACGTCTTGATTGGTGGCCACCGGCGCTCCGGCTGCAGAAGTAAGTTCAGGGTTTTCGCCGACACAGTCGTTGCGACTGGGCAAGCTTTCGCCTAAGCCATTTTTATCCATTGGGTTTTCCATATCATGCTCCTTTCCACCGACATGCGGCGGTGTCTTCCTGTACAGATACTCTTAATATATATACAGATACCCTTTTGCCTACCACTGGAAACCTATCCTGGTCATGACAGGGGCCGATGCTCTAGCGGGGCGTGTTGCACCAGTCCAGCAAAAAGGCGCCCATAATCTTGGTAAAGTCAAGGAGTTCCGCTTTGTCGGCGGATTCATTTTGCGAATGGGCCTCTTCCAGTTCGCCCGGGCCAAAGGCGACGGCCGGAATGTTAAAGGGCGTAAACCAGCCGGAGTCGTTGACCGTAGAGGACATGGAGATGGTCGGTGCTGCCTGACGCACGCTTTCATAGGCGGCGACCAGTTGCCCGAAGGCCGGGTGATCCTGGTCCAGATCCAGAGAGGGAAAAATTTCCCCCTTATCTTCCACCATGGACCGACCGCCCCAGGTGATTTCCGGAGGGCAGTCCCGCAGCCAGGGGTCGGCTGCAGCAACAGCGGCCAGGTGGGCATCAATTTCCCGGGTAATGGCGCGTACATCTTCATTCGGATAAAAATGTACGGTGAACCACAGCTTGCATTCATCGGCAATAAAGGCCGGGTTGGTGCCGCCTTCAATATAAGCCGGGTTAATGGTGTTGGTGCCCGGTGCAAAACCGGGATAATGCCGGGTCACCGCCCAGTGCCGTTCCAATTCTTGCAAGCCTTGAATGATCGGAATCATTTTTTCAATGGCGCTGAAGCCGACAAGGCCGCCGCCGGCGTGAATCAAGCCTCGCCGGTTGCCGTCATGATAGGTTTTATTGCCGCGCACGGTCACCCAGCCGGTGATGACCCCGCCTTGTCCCTGCAGTTCTAAGGCCGAGGTGTCGTTGACCACGGCATAATCTGCCGTATAGCCTTTTTCCAACATTTCCCGGGTACCGGCTTCACCGGATTCTTCGCCCACTGCCGCTTGGAAGATGATATCCCCTTTTAAGGCGATCCCTTCTTCGTGCATCAGCTTCAGCAGGAAAAGGTCTGCGGCAATCCCGCCTTTCATATCTGAGGTTCCTCGCCCGTACAGGCGACCGTCGACCTCTGTCAGCTGAAAGGGCGGATGGGCCCAGGCGCTTGCATCGCCGATGGGGGCCACGTCTACGTGGCCGTTGAGGATCAGGTCGTGGTAGGCGGCTGAATCCGTGCCTTTTTTACGGGCCACCAGCAGGTGGTCTTTCTCGTAAAAGGGCCACATGTCAACCTCAAAGCCAATCTCTTCCAAGTAAGCTTTGATAAAGGTCTGAATGGCAAGGGTATTGCGGGCTGGCGGGCTGATGGTTTCAAATTGAATCAATTGATCGAGCAGCGCCAGCAGCTCATCCTGGCGCCCTTCAATGGCTTGCAACAAACGTTCTTTTTCCATCTTCATCTTCCTTCCTGTGCTTGCTGAAGCCGGTTCATCAATGACCGGGAGCAAAGCTAATGGTCTGCCTCTCGCTGTCAATAGCTGCAATCCGTACGCTGGCGTAAACGTCCAGGCCGGCGCGTTCCAGCCGCTCCCGCCCCGGCTGAAAGCTTTTTTCCACACAAATGCCCACCCCGGCAACGGTGGCGCCGGCTTGGGCCACCAAATTGACCAGGCCCATGGCCGCATCGCCGTTGGCTAAAAAGTCGTCAATGATCAGGACCCGGTCCGCAGGGGACAGGTATTGCTTGGAAACCACGACCTGATAAGTCGTATTCTTGGTATAGGAGTGTACCTGGGTTTGATAATAGGCGTCTTTTTGGAGGGTGGACGGCAGGGCTTTTTTGGCAAAGAGCATGGGCACGTCAAAATGCGCCGCCACCATAATGGCCGGGGCAATGCCGGACGCTTCTATGGTCAGTACTTTGCTAATGCCGTGGTTCTGAAAATAGGCGTAAAATTCCTCTTCAATGGCCTTCATGACCGTCGGATCGATTTGCTGGTTTAAAAAACTGTCGATTTTTAAGACATTGTTCGGCAAAATAAGGCCTTCTTGCAAAATTTTATCGGCTAAATACGACATGCTATCCGTCCCCTTTTTTGTCTGCCCTGCCCGCCGGTTGCTTAGCGTCAACCGGTGGCAGGACCGGCATTACGCCACTTTTGCTTACTAAAAAAGCATCGACCAAACCGCGCGGTTCTGTCGATGCCGATCCCCTTTGGGGTGTGATAAAGGTCTGAGAGACTGAACATAAGTTAGATGTCGGTCGTCTCCTGCGGTGCAGTACTTGATGAATCTATCATAGCATTAGCGGGCAAGCTTGTCCAGCCCGGCGCCATGACGGATATGCCGCCCATGCCGAGGGCGGTTTTCACGCCAATACCGCTCCATTCGCCCAGGGCAAAGAAGAGCCCCCACAGGCGGCGCAAGGGCGGACGGGCTTTTAGAAGCAGGGTCATGTCCCCCAAGCTGCCGGGAATGTGGCTGCCTTTAATGGGCACAGCGGTGGTGCGCAGGCTCATTCGCGCCGGCAAAAGGCTAGCCGCGGCATGGGCTCGCAGGCGCGCCGGATCGGCGGCCAGTTCTGGCAGAAGGGGGACCCACCGGTTGATGAGCGATTGGGCCATGAGTTCCGGCTGCGGCAGCGGATCGTAGTGGCCGGCCCGTTTAAAGGCCAGGGGGGCCCGCAGGGTCAGGGTCAGCCGGTCAGCGGGGGCCTGATGGCTCAGATGGTGGTGGAGGATGGCCGTCCGGGAAAGGGTGACCCTTTCTACCACTTGCAAGGCCAGGTCCGTGCCATCTACCGGCAACCGGGTTAAGCCGGCAAGCCGCCGGGCCAAGTCCTCCCGGGCAGACCGGAGAGCAATATCCGGTTCATCATCCGCCAGCAGGGCAAGGCGCCAATAAAACCGGCCCTCCTTGACAAAGAGGTGCTGGTGGATTTCCGCTTGCTGGAGCCTGTGCCAGTGGGCGGCCAGCACCGGACCGGCCAGGTCATTCAAGGCGCCGTAGAGCTTATAGCCAATCCCTTTCGGCAGGGAAATGCCCGGCTCCAAGGCATAGGTAAAGCGCTCCATAAGGACTCCTTTCCGCCAATCGGCAAGCTGGGGCGCCATTGGCTAATAGTGAATGGTGATGCGGCATTTTCCCATATCATGAGAAATTCCTTTAAAAAGAACGGTGGGCCGGGTATAGGGGGCCACTGACCCGCCGAAGGCCGGGTCGTAGCCCGGCGTCTGCGCCAGTAAAGCATTGGTCAAGTCCCGGGCCTCCGCCTGGTCAAAAAGCGCATATAAGAGGGTTTTGTTCACAAAACCGGCCCCACCCCCCAAGTAGAGGTAGAGGTCGCGCAGGTCCACTGGGGCCCGCCGGGGGGTATGGATCTTTTCCCAGAAAACCCGTTCCTGCATCAACTGGGCCAATTGCAGCGCTTCATTTAATAGGGTCAGCATGAGGCCGGCCCGGTTCATCAGCGGTATATCAATCCGCAGGGTCAGGCGGACCCTTAAGTCCGGCGGCAGGACTTCATAGGCTTCTGCCTTACGCTCCTCACCATCCTGGTGGACCCGGCGCACGGTGGTGGCCAGGGTGGCATCCGGCGGCAGGGGGTCGCTGTCCGCAATGGAAATGGCCCGCATGAGATCATTGAGCGTTGACGATACCTGCCGGGTCTGCAGGTGCAGGGTGTGTAGGATGGTCTCTTGCAGGGCCCGCATTTCACCGCTGAAGGCCGTCGGCGCTTCCGCATTAAAGGCCTGCCGCAACCGGTTACGCCACTTTTCCCGCTCTGTTTCAGGCATTTCATTTAAGAAGTAAACCATTAGCACGTTGCGCAAGGCCCCCTTTACCGTACTGCCCGGTACATAGGGACAGCCGTCCGGGCGGCGCAAAAAGGTCCGCAGCCGGTCAACCGGCGCCCCCTCATGAAGGGTAAGCGAACGAGCCGTCAGGTCGCTGATATCGCCCAGGTCGGGATGGCCTTCTAAAAAATCTGCCGCTGTTCCGCCGGCAGCCTGGTGGGCCTGCCAGGTCGGCAATAGGCCCTGGTCCAGGAGCCGGGCGCCAAAAATTTCCGGGTCCAAGAGCTGCAAGACATCGCCTGACCTCACCCAATGGCGGGCATCTAAAATTCGTCCATCGCCGACAAATAGGGGCCCTCCGGTGGTTAAAAATAATTCGTGAACTTCTAAAAAGCCCAAGCGTTTCATCCGTTCCATGCCATCACCCCCATAATAACCCATCGATCGACACGGCCTTTAAGCGGCCAATCGGGTAGGTGGCCGCTGGCACGACACTGCCGGCACCCAGGTAGGGTCGGGCGCCCTCAGGATGCCCGGCCAGGCCGCGCCAAACCGGCCTTACGGCTGACCCGCTCAAGGTGGGAAAGGGACTTTCCGGCCGGGGCACCGTGCTCAACAAGCGCCGGGGACCATCCCCAACCGCCGCCAACCCCTCTGCCAGGGCCCGCCCATCGGCGCCGGCCAGGCTTGACAGCGGCACAAGCGGCGTCGGCGTGAATTGTCCCCATCCCCAGCTGCGCCGGGCACCGATGCCGGTCAGGCCCAAGCGCTGAAAAGCATCGTCCCAGGCGGCCACCGCTTCATCGGGGGCCTCAACCACAAGGTAAAGACCGCCAGCGGCCGGGGCCCTACAGACGGCCACCGCCTGACCGGCCACATAGCGGACATCCTGCCAGGAGGCGGCTTGCATGGGCTGGCCGTCAGGCCCTTCAAAGGCAGCGGGGCTTCCGGCAGGAGTCGGCAGGTAGAGCCGGTCGCCTTCAAAGGGCAGGGCATCCGACAGGCGGACGCCTGTGGCCGGAAAGTCTGCCGGAACCACAGCCGAAAGCGCCTGCACCAGGACATCTGCCCCGATGGCCACAGAAGCCCGCCGCGGGTCTTGCGTCCATAGGCGCCAGGGGCTGTGAAAATGCCATTTAGAGATTAAGGGCGTCATCGTGAAATACCTCATTTAAGAAGGCCAGGTCCTGGTCGTCAAAAGCATCCCCATACCCGATGCCCACCTGCATATTACGAAAAGCCACCCGGCCGCTGCCCCGGCTGCCGTTGCCACCCAGGCTGTCCATGGTCAGAAGCTCCATCGCCCCGGCCAAATTTTGCAAGTCGGCGCCGGCCTCAGCCGCTTCCGTTGCCGTATAAATCACCCGCAGGGCAAACCGCGCCCCGGGCACGACCCGTTCCAAACTCCGCACCTGCAGCTCAGCGGTAGCCCGGTCAATGGCTGCCTCATGCTTGATTTCCGTGGCCAGATAATCCCCCGGCGCCGAGACCAGAGGTGCATCGCAAAAAATCAGCCGCCCGGCTTGTGCCGGCCGATCGTCCACCGCCGGCGCTCCGAACAGACGGATCACCTCTTCCGCATCGTGCCCCGGGTCGTTGACAATCCAGCGCTGTGCCAGGGCCCGGGCCAAGAGTGTCCGCAGCTTTCCCTTCAGGCTGGACCCCGGTACGTAGGGCAGGCCACGCTGGTCGCGCACCACCGGGTAGTCTGCCGCCGTCAATTGCAAGGCCGGGCCGGCACCGATGTGCAAGCCTGTAAGCGTTTCCAATTCACCGCTGATGATGAGTTTACCGTACATGGTCTGCCTCCTCCTGTGCATTAGTCTCTTGACCTGCCACCGCATGGTGCCAGGCCAAAAGGCTTTCACCGTAAGCCGCCAGTTCAAGTCGGTCTTCCGGCGCCGCCAGCGCCTCAATAAGACCTGCCGCTTCAATTAATTTACCCACCGGCGTCCTGCGGTCTGTCCCGGTCAGGCAAACCGCCAGCCGCGCCTCATACGGGGCAACCGCTGCCATATCCGCCACGCGAACTGCCTGCATCCATTGCAAGAAGCTTTCACGCACAGGGCGCAAGTCTGCCTCAGTGGGCAATTGTCCCCTTTCCGCCAACATAAAAATCACCTGACGCGCCCGTTCGCGCGCCGCTTGCTGCCTATCCAGTTCTTTTGTCATGCTTGTCCCCCCAATAACCTCAACGCCAGCGCCGATTCGGACAAGTGCCCTTGGTCAACGGCACGAGCGTACAATTGCTGGGCCGTTTCCGCAGACACCGGTGTTTCTTCCATAAATAAGGCCAGGTCAGCCAGACCGGGCCGTCCATCCGTCTGGGCCAATAGGCCGGCAAAGGCACGACGAAAGGCTGCCGATTCCCCTTGTAAGGCCTGGAGCTCGCTGACGATCACCTCGCCGTCAGCAAGGCTATAGGGCTTGCCAAACAAGCACAGCCCGCCCCCAGCCAGATCGCTGAAAGCCGGCAGCCAAGGCGACAGGGCCAAGGGACAGCCTGCTGCCACCGCCGATTGCAGGGCCTCAACGGCCGTCTGCGGCGTCAGCTCCATGGTCCGGTAGAGCAAGGACTCCCCTTCCCGGACCGCCTCCTTTGCCAAAAGCGCCCGGCGCCTTGCCCCAGCCGTCAACCGCAGCCCATACAAGGGGGCTTCCGCCACCGGAGCAAGAGGCGGCAGCTTATCCGGCCAGGCATCCGCCACCGTCAGCGACTGGGGCAAGCCCCATTGCCTGGCCATGGTTTCCGTCAAAGCGGTCAAATCAACCGCCTGGCACCAGCGCAGCACCCCAGCACCGCCGGACTCCGCTAAAACCGCTGCCTGCGCCTTATCCAGCTCCACCGGCGGGGCCGTCGCCGTCATCACAACCACCTGCTCTTCTTGCCAACACAGGTCACCTGCCGGCAGAACAGCCGACGGCACCGCCGGCAACCCGCACCGTGGCACATCTTCTGTCGGTAAGACCGCCACCGCCAACCAATAGGCCTCCATCATTCCACGCCCTTTACAAATTTATCCCGTCACCAGCATTGTCTGCAACTGCTTTTGTGCTAAAATAAAGCTAACCTTAAATCCAAAGGAGGATTTTCCATGAAATTTATCCACAGCGATGCCGCCCCTGCCGCCCTCGGCCCCTATTCACAGGCCGTTCAAGTCGGTCAACTGCTTTTCGTCAGCGGCCAGTTGCCCTTAAAAGACGGTACTCTCATCGATGACGCCGCCGAAGCCACCACCGCCGCCCTGACCAACTTGCTGTCCATCGTCCAGGCCGCCGGCGGTGGCAAAGAAAGCTTCGCCAAGGTCAACATCTTTGTCCGCAACATGGACGATTTTGACACCATCAACGGCGCCTACGCCGACTTCTTCGGCGACCACAAACCGGCCCGCGCTTGCGTCCAAGTGGCCCGGCTGCCAAAAGACGCCGTCCTGGAAATTGAAGTCATCGCTGACCTCTCTTAATAGCCTATACCCATTGCGTCCAAATAGCAAAAAGAACAGGCGCCCCGCGCCTGTTCTTTTTTATGCCTTGACGTCCCCCGCGACTAGCTTAAAAAGCCTTCAATAATGCGGGCTTCCGCTTCTTCTTCTGTCAGGCCGAGGGTCTGTAGCTTCACAATCTGCTCACCGGCAATCTTCCCGATGGCGGCCTCGTGAATCAGCATCGCATCACCATTATTGGCGCGCAGCTCCGGCAAGGCATCCACCTTCCCGTTGCCCACAATGATGGCATCACACTCAGAATGGCCGGTGGAGGGCGCATTGCCCACAATTACCGAATGGTACTCCTGGTGGCTGTCGTCCTTGGCCACCGACCGGCTGACCAGGTCCACCCCGCAATTATCACCATTTAACTCCACATAAAAATCGGTGCTGGCGGTGCTGTCCGCTTCCGTTAAAATATTTTCTTTAATGACCAGGCGGGCACCGGCTTCCAGCTTGGCGCTGGTTTTCCGGTTGGTCGTGGCAATCCCCTCCAGTTGGGAGGTATCCATCTCCAAGTAAGCGCCTTCCGCCAATTCACACTGCGTTTCCGGATCAATAATCCGGCGCGACGCAGCGACAGAAGCATCGCCCGTCCCGTAATGTTTTTCCAAATAAAGGGCTTTCGCGTTCTTTTCCATAAAGAAGCGGTGGATCCCATTGTGACGGCTTTCGCCATGACCATCGGTATGCACACCGCAACCGGCCACAATGGTCACGTCCGCGTCTTCACCAATGTAAAAATCATTGTAGACCAGGTCGTCCACATCATTTTTGGTAATGCAAGCCGGGATATAACAAGACTCTCCCTTGGTGCCGGCCTTAACGATGATGTCCAGGCCACTGCCGCCACTTTTCGGCCGGATTTCAATATTCTCCGTCGATTGACGACCGGCGCATTGAGAGTCTTGACGAATATTATAAGCCGCCCCCTTGGGAAACTTTTGCCAATCGGAGACAACGTTCAGCAGTTCTTCCGTAATGCGATTTACCGGTTGGAAACTCATATGACTTCCTCCCCTTCTTGATTCACCAAGCACGTTTCACTACAGGACCGACATTCCGGACCATGCGCCAGTTGCGGCAAAATTTCCGCCGTCGGCCCGAAAGCCGCCAGCTCACCTTTTACAATCACCGCAATCCGGTCGGCAATTTCCAAAATGCGTTCCTGGTGAGAAATAATCACCGTTGACTGGCGGCGATTGTCCCGCAAATGATTAAAAACATCAATCAAGTTGTTAAAACTCCAGAGGTCAATGCCTGCTTCCGGCTCATCAAAAACAAATAAATTCGCATCTCGTGCCAAAATACCGGCAATCTCAATCCGTTTGATTTCCCCACCGGACAGTTTTGTATCTACGCTGCGGTCAATATAGTCCGCCCCCTGCAGGCCAACCTGACGCAAGAGACCATGGGCCTCATCATCGTTCAAGTCCCGCCCGGCGGCCAAGTTCAGCAAATCCCGGGTGCGCAAGCCCTTAAACCGCACCGGCTGCTGAAAAGCATAGGCAATGCCCGCCCGCGCCCGTTCGGTAATGTTCAGCCCGGTAATATCCTGGCCATCCAGCAAAATCCGCCCGGCAGTGGCATCCGCCACCCCGGCGATGACCTTGGCCAAAGACGTCTTGCCGCCGCCATTCGGCCCTGTCACCACCACCGTTTCGCCGGTTTCAATGGTTAAATTAATATTTTTCAGAATATCCGCTTTTCCCGGCACCCCGAATCCAATATTTTCTAATTGTAACATAAAGCACCCTCCGTCACTCCATTGCCTAGACAAGGCTATTATTTGTCTACTTGATAGAATACCATTTTTCACCTTTTTTCCATAGCCATCTGTAGATATTCATAATATTAGCGCAGAAGGATCTTTATTTTTATAGAATTAACAGATAATTTTTCTTTGATGAATCACCGGCTCCAGGCCTGGCCTCCAATGGACGCCAAGGCCTTATCCAGCACCATTTAATGGCCTTGCAACCACTATGCCCAGCTTTTGTAAATTTAAACTTGCTTTTCCAGCTGAAATAAGCTAATATATAAATCGTAGTCACGGGGGTATGGCGCAGTTGGGAGCGCGTCTGAATGGCATTCAGAAGGTCAGGGGTTCGAATCCCCTTATCTCCAGATAGTAAAAAAGAGAAATCGCTTTAAATAGCGGTTTCTCTTTTTTTGTTATTTCAATGAATATGACCCTTTATCATAAATAATGTCGACATTTTGTCGACCAAATGTCGACCTCGAAGCTCTACGCATAAAAAATAAGCCTGCCAATTATCCGGCAGGCTTTTTGCTTATTTATCTACTCTTCTTAGTTCACTAGCTGCATACTCGCAACGAGTCAGCGGGCTGTTGGGGCGTTGGCCATCAACGATGCCTTTGTCTGTTGCTTCTTCCCAGTACTTGGTAGCCCATTCGAGGGGTTCTGGCTTATGCACTTGTCATATAGGTCAGTAATCCATGCTGCTACTTCCGGTCTCAATTGAACTTCATCCTTTCCTGTCTCTTCTCCGCTATAGCACTGTTCTGCTAGGGCTACAATCCGGTCAATGTCATAGACACCTGGACATTGGGTGGGCATGTAGTCTTTATGCCTCTTGACCAACAGCTTGCCCCACTCGTGCCACAAATCGGCGACCAGCTCAGCCACCGTCGCATAATCCCCCTCACTCGCCCGGGGATTGCACTCAATGCCGATGGTGGTTTGATTGACGTAGCCGGGTTGTGCCACGTGCCAGGCCATCATGGCTGGGTCGACGATGCAGGCGACTTTGCCGGTTTCGGCTACGTAGTGGGCGGATGCCTGAGACCTCGGATTACAGAGCCAGCTAACTACTCTGTCAAAGGTTGGATTCGTGGTGGGATCTCCCCAACAGTGGATGGCAATGGCATCCGTCTTAGATCCTTGTCCCTAGTGATTGGGGCTGTCATGCTCTGTGATGTACTGATAGCTGTTTCCTTTACAAATGCCTCTGCTTATACTCTCACTCCTTTGCTTATCGTATTGTGTCAAAAAACCATCTCACTTTTCTTACTCATATTGATAAATCTTTACCTCCCGCCGCTTATACCTGGCTAAATTCATTTTATCAAATTTAATTTTATTTCAAAATTAAATCCAAAATAATTTTATATTTTTCCTTGTTTTATCATCTTTTTCATTATATAATCAAATAAAATTAAAGTTCTGCCAAAGGAGCGAAGAATATGGCTAGATCACAAAAAGAAATATTTGCATCTAATTTAAAGCATTTGCTAGACATACATGATCTAGCGCAAGTCGATGTGGCAAAGGCAATTGGGGTGTCTCCACAAACCTTCAATACGTGGGTTAAAGGTGTTGCCATACCCAGAATGGGAAAAATACAAGTACTAGCCGATTACTTTGGTGTACTTAAATCCGAGCTTGTTGATGACAATCCCCCATCTCTCTACGGCACCTACGGCAACATTATGCCCATAAAAACAAAAAAAATCCCCCTCCTGGGCGAAATCGTCTGCGGGGAACCCATATATGCAGATCAAGACTTTGAATCCTACGTCGAAGTTGGTACTGATATCCGTGCAGACTTCGCCCTTCGCGCTTCCGGAAATTCCATGATTGGCGCCCGCATCAAAGACGGTGATATCGTCTTTGTTCGTAAGCAAGATATCGTAGAACCGGGAGAAATAGCCGCCGTCATCATAGAAGGAGAAGCCACCTTAAAACGCGTCTACTACCAAGAAGGCAATCGGCTGATTCTTCAAGCAGAAAACTCAGCCTACCCACCCATGATATACGAAGCCGACAAGCTAAATCAGATCACCATCCTAGGCAAAGCCATCTCTTTTCAGAGTGACGTGAGGTAAGCAAAATTCATCTATTTCCCTAAAGACAATCGAAATGCTGCCGTAAATGGTATATTGTTTGTATACTAATCCATCCTTGGCAGTAACCCTCTCACAATCAGGGGAGCGGCGAACCCAAGGATTTTTTATCGCGAGGAGATTATATGTATAATTTTGATACCCTTATAAAAAAATTATGTTCGCTGCCATATGAAACACCTTGGTTGGAATTTAAGCATAATAACTATGATCCTGATACAATTGGAAAAAACATTAGCGCGCTCGCTAATAGCGCTACATGGCAAGATCAGCAATTTGCATATCTGATTTGGGGTGTAAATGACAAGACGCACGAAATTATAGGCACAGATGTAGATTTTTTATCGTTGAAAAAAGGCAATCAAGATCTTGAAAGTTGGCTACGCGATCTTCTTTCAGTGAATGCAAATTTTGAATTTTATTCCACATCTATTTATGAAAAGAAAATTGGAGTCTTGGTTATTCATCCTGCAATAAACACTACCGTGCGTTTTAAAAAAACAGAGTATATCCGAATTGGTAGCTACACAAAACCGCTGAGTAATTATCCTAGAATTCAAGAACAATTGTGGGAAAAACTACAAAAAGTTAAATTTGAGGATCAAATAGCATTATCCGACCTGTCAATAGAAGATATTTTAAGTTTACTGGACATTGAACCATATTTTTCTTTACAAAACAAGCGAGCTCCTAGTAAGAAAAAAGAAATACTACATTATTTAATTGAAGATAAGATTGTGATTCCTCAAAATAACTCTCTTTATTCAATATCCAATATGGGCGCTATTTTATTTGCAAAAAATCTTTCCTCATTTAATCGCCTATCTAGAAAGGCTGTACGTGTTGTTCAATATGCTGATACCAGCCGCTTTAATATGTTGAAAGAAGATACTATTAATTTTGGTTATGCACTTGGTTTTTGGTTATGCACTTGGTTTTGAATATTTGATGAAAATCATAGAAACTCTTCTGCCGAGCAGAGAAGTGATTTCAGGAGCACTACGTGAGAACAAGACAGCATATCCTCTCATAGCCATTAGAGAAATTATTGCTAATGCACTTATCCATCAGGAATTTACTTTTAGAGGAACCGGGCCAGTTATTGAATTGTTTCCTAACCGCATTGAAGTGACTAATCCTGGGCAACCTTTGGTTGATATTTATCGAATTATTGATAATCCCCCTCGGTCTAGAAACGAACGACTTGCCGCATTAATGCGAAGATTAAAAATGTGTGAAGAACTTGGTACTGGATGGGACAAAATCGTTATTCAGTGTGAACTTTTCCAATTACCAGCCCCAAGAATCTCACTATATGATGAAAATACCAAGGTGACTTTATATTCAAAAAAACTATTTTCGGACCTTACGCTAGATGATAGGCTTTGGTCATGCTACTTACATGCTTGCATAAAATATATTGAAGGGGACTACTTAACCAATAGCTCTCTGAGAAAACGTTTTGGCGTATCCAGCTCATCTTCAAGCAGCATTTCTCGAGTAATTAAAGCCAGCATTGATAAAGGGTATATAAAACCACTCGATCCTGATACTGCTCCAAAGCATATGAAATATGTTCCAACTTGGGCTTAAGTTTAACTTGCTGGTAACTTCCATTATACTTCATATACCGTTACCATAAAGTGCATAGAAACGCATAGAAGTGCGTAGAAATGCATAGAAGTGCACCTTAAGTCACAACGAGTTTAACTTGCCGGTAACTTTCAGCTGCGCAACAAAAAACAATAAAAAACCGCCCACCGTGCGCCAACACAGTGGGCGAAGATGAACAGGCTTGTGATAGCCTAGCGAACAATATTTAGTCTATCACAAAGCTCTAAGGGGCTCCCGCCATGGAGCCCTGGAACGAACTAGAAGTTATTGTTGAAAACACCCCAATAAAGGATGGGGGTACCGTATAGAGCTTGACAAAAATACCATGGAAAAACGTCAAAAAAGTAATTTCCAAAGCTGGCTAAAGAAAGACGCCTTAGCTGTCAGCTGAGCTTGGTTCGAAAATGGCATTGAGAACAAGGGTAAAATTGCTAAAGATGAAACCATCACTCTCATCACCTTCTTTGACCTCTGCATGAAATATAAGGCCACTTTTTTTACCAAGCGCGTGTCAGCAGCCGTTGAAGACAGCTATTCACACTAAAAATCAGCATACAAAAAGCCTTTGCCAACGATACCCGTTAGCAAAGGCTTAAATAATACACAGGGGTAATAGGATTCGAACCTATGCATGCGAGATTCAGAGTCTCGTGCCTTACCGCTTGGCGATACCCCTAAAGGATGAATTGTATTATACACCTTGCGCAGGGCTCTTGCAAGGGCTTTTGCTTGCCTACTGTTGTCAGTCACGTTATAATAATGAAGTTAAGACTAAAAAAAGGAGTTGGCATTGTGCAGGGACATTTACAAATTGGCATAGCGATGGCCATTTATATCGCTGTATTGATTGGCATTGGGGTTTATTTTGCTCGTCAGGCGAGTAAAAGTACGGAAAACTTTTTCTTAGGCGGGCGCAGTCTGGGACCCTTGGTCACGGCGATGAGTGCGGAGGCGTCGGATATGAGCGGCTGGCTGCTCATGGGGCTGCCGGGGGTGGCTTATTGGATGGGGATATCCAATGCCTTCTGGACGGCCATCGGTCTGGCGGTTGGCACTTATGTGAACTGGTTGATTGTGGCCAAGCGCTTGCGGGTGTATTCACACATTGCAGGGGATGCGATTACGGTACCGGATTACATGAGCAACCGGTTTAAGGAGGACCGCCCTGTCTTAAAGGTGGTGGCGGCCGTCATCATTTTATTTTTCTTTACGGTCTACGCCGCTTCCTGCTTTGTTACGATGGGCAAGTTGTTCCATACGGTTTTCGAGATGCCCTATATTCCTATGATGATTCTCGGCGCGGCCTTTGTTATTTTTTATACGACGGTCGGTGGATTTTTAGCGGAAAGCGTAGCCGATACCCTCCAGGGCTTTATTATGCTGATTGCTTTGGTAGCGGTGCTTGGGGTCGGGTTTACCCACGTGGGCGGCATTGCCAATGCAATTGACAATGCCCGGCAAATTCCCGGTTTTTTTGAATTTTTCATGACGGCGTCACCGGAAACGGATGCCAACGGCGTGCAGGTCTTGGCTGGGGGCTTACCCCAGTTCGGTCAGGCTGAAAAATTCAGCGCGGTGGCCATTGCCTCAACCTTAGCCTGGGGCTTGGGCTATTTCGGCGTGCCCCAGGTGCTCTTGCGCTTTATGGCCATTCGCGATAAAAATGAGATAAAAACATCCCGGCGGATTGCCACCGTTTGGGTATTTATCTCTCTATTATCGGCTGTGACGATCGGGGTTTTGGGCCGGTTGATTTTTCCGACGGATTTGACCACGGCCAGTGAAGCTGAAAGTATTTTTGTCCTGATCAGCACATCCATGTTGCCACCGCTGTTGGCGGGGTTTGTCATGGCAGGGATTTTGGCGGCAACGGCCAGTTCTGCTGACTCATACTTGCTGATCAGTGCGTCTGCTTTGGCGAAGAATATTTACCATGGTGTTTTAAATAAAGAGGCTACAGAACGTCAAGTCCTGCGCCTGTCCCGTCTGGTCCTTCTGGCGGTGGCGCTCATCGCCATGGTTTTGGCGAGCGATAAAAATAGCGTTATTTTCAATATTGTCTCCTTTGCCTGGGCGGGCTTTGGGGCCTCCATCGGCCCAGTGATTCTGACCAGCCTCTTTTGGCGCAGAACCACGGCACGCGGAGCTTTAGCGGGCATGATTGCCGGTGGAGTCACGGTCATTGTTTGGCGCGGCGCCATTGCTAAGCTTGGCGGCGTCTTTGCCATTTACGAATTACTGCCGGCCTTTATTGTGGCAATTGCAGCGATTATCATTGTCAGCCTTGTGGATACGCCAAATCCGGTTGTTTTAAAAGAATACGACCATTACCGGGACGAACTTCATCGCTAATTGGTATATTGACAAGGTCAGCGACAGGTGCTATGCTCATATTGTATTATTGCAATAGAACAGGAGGAGCCATATGGGCTATGAATTTGACAGCAATATTCCCATATATTTACAGCTCCGGCACTATTTTCGCATGCAAATTGTTTCCGGCCAATTGGCCCCCGGGGAACGCATGCCGCCGGTGCGGGAGATAGCCGTCCAATACGGCATAAATCCGAACACCGTACAGCGGGCTTTAACCGAATTGGAAGAGGACGGGCTGGCCTACAGCCAACGCACGGCCGGACGGTTTATTACAGAGAACCGGGACCGCATTGCCCAAATGCGCCAAATCCTGGCCAAAGAAACGGTGGATACCTTTATTAAAGATATCCGCCCGTTCGGTTTTAGCTTGGACGATATTATTGATGTGATGAAAAGCCAATGGAGTGATGACAATGCCTCTTCTTGAATGCAGTGCCTTGACAAAATCATTTGGCCGAAAAACAGCGCTCTCGGATATGACCTTTACCGCCGATGCAGGGCAGATTATCGGCCTTTTCGGGCCGAATGCCAGTGGCAAATCAACCCTTTTGGCCATTCTGGCGGGTATTATCAATGTTTACACCGGGGACGTCCGCATTGGCGGTCAAAAACCGGGACAGAGGACAAAAGATTTTGTCGCCTACCAAAGCGATAAACTTGCCTTGCCCGGGCATTACAACTTGAAAAACGGCATTGACTTGTACGATCGCTTTTTTGTTGATTTTAACCGGGAGCGGGCCCTGGCTTTCCTGCATGATTTCGGTCTATCGGAAAAAGATGGGCTGCGCCAACTGTCCCGCGGCTCTCAGGAAAAGTTTTATTTAAGCCTGACCCTGGGCCGAGAAGCGCAGGTGTATCTTTTGGACGAACCGATGAACGGCATTGACCCGCGCTCCCGTCAGGAGATCTTGGACCAGTTGATCCGGGTCTATACGCCGGAAGCGCTCACCATCATTGCCACCCACTCTATTACTGAGGTGGAAACGCTGGTGGATTCAGCCCTTTACCTGCGCCAAGGGCAAGTGGCCCTCTATGGGTCGGCGGAAGACTTGCGCAATGACTACGGCCGGAGCTTGAAAGAAATCTTTATGGAGGTGTGCCAATGAGCGATTCTCTCTTTGCCGTCCACCTTAAGGCCACAGCCCGGCAAGTTTTGCCGGTTTATATCTTGGCCACCATCGGCATGTTGGTCATTTACTGGCAAGACAGCCGCCACTTGTCCGATATCCAGAACCTGGTTTCCTTGACGGCGCTTTTCATCATCTTTGCCGTTTTAATCGTCTTGCCGCAAATCATCTGCCTGGTGCGGATCTTTCAATCCTTGTATGGTCAATACGCTTACCTGACCCACACCCTGCCCCTGTCAACAGGCAAAATTTTGCGCAGCTTTATCGGGCTATCCCTCTTCTGGAACGCCATCACCCTACCGATTGTGGTCATTTTTGGCTTTTTGGCCTTAAATCTGCGGAATTTGATAAACTTCATTACATTCAACAACGCCCCTGCAGATGCTTTTCATTCTGTCAAAGAGGTCATCGACTATGGCATCACCTTATGGCAGAATGCACCCGGAACGGCATCCATTCTCATCATCAGCATGTTGCTTATAACCTTCCTATCCCTCCTCAATACAGCCTTGATTTGGGTGGGCTGGATTGTCCTGGCCCAGCGGTTTTTCTCAGCCCGTCATATTTTTATAGGGCTTTTTGTGGTCGCTGTTGTGGTGCAATTGGTCAGCATGCCTTTGGTGTTTGGGCTGAACATGGTTTTTCAACCGGCGGCGGTCATCCACCTCTTACCCGGAGATATGCTGCACATTGATTATTGGATGACGGAGGCTTATTCCCCCTTGAACGGCGGGGTGGATTACCTGGCGGACCACAAGACGGCTATTTTTCTCTTTCCCTGGGCCGGCATAATCAGCAATTTGGCCGAATTGGCCCTCGCTTATGGCATCAGTTATTGGGGCATCGCCCTACGGACCAGCTTAAATTAGGAGCTTTTACCAACGCGAACACTAAAGTGTTCGCGTTTTTATTGTGCTCAAAAATCCTTTTTATTTATTTTTTATAATGCCCGCTTGAAGTGTAAATATTTCTAATAGTTTCCTTATTAAAGACTTTTGTTTCTTCAATGCGGATTTTCTGTTAATATACCAAGCCACAAATATTATTATATATTGAATTGTCTTTCAATTCATGGTATTTTAATAATTGTAAATCCTGGGTTGTAAATTTATGCCAAAGGGCATCTTTCGGTTGAAAATTACGATAGCAATAATTCTTCCGGAAACTGCAACCTGTAAAAAGGATGAACAAGAAAGGATGAGAGAGTATGGCTGAAAAAAATCAATTGCAGCGGGGGCTTAAAGAGCGCCACGTGCAGATGATAGCCATCGGGGGCGCCATCGGTGTCGGGCTTTTTTTAGGCTCCGCCCAAGCCATTAACATGGCAGGCCCCGGTATCTTGGTCACTTATGGTATTGCCGGCATTATTATTTTCCTTATCATGCGGGCCTTGGGTGAAATGTCTGTTGAGTATCCTGTTGCCGGTTCGTTCAGCGCTTACGCCAATGACTTTGTCGGTCCCTTTACCGGCTACCTGGTCGGCTGTATGTACTGGGTTGAATGGACGGTTATTGCCATGGCGGAGTTAACGGCCATGGCCATTTACGTGAACTTTTGGTTTCCGGATTTCCCCCGGTGGGCAACGACCCTTATTTTCCTCGGTTTGCTGACCTTGGCAAATTTAACTGCCGCCAGGTTATTTGGTGAGCTGGAGTTCTGGTTTGCCATCATTAAGGTGGTCACCATTATTGCCATGATTTTGATTGGCTTTGCTATGATTCTTTTCGGTTTCGGCAATGGTGGCGAAGCCATCGGCTTCAGCAATTTGACCGCCCACGGCGGCTTCCTGCCCCACGGCATGGGCGGGGTCTTCTCTGCCCTGGTCATGGTGGCCTTCGCCTTTATCGGCGTTGAATTGATTGGGGTTACGGCCGGCGAAGCGGAAAATCCACGTAAGGTCATTCCCAAGGCCATTAACACGGTTATCTACCGGGTCTTGATTTTCTACATCGGTGCCCTCTTCGTCATCATGTGCCTCTATCCCTGGGATGAAATCGGCACCACCGGCAGCCCCTTCGTTTTAACCTTTGCCAAATTGGGGATTTCGGCTGCAGCCGGCATCATCAACTTTGTCGTGCTAACCGCCGCCCTCTCCAGCTGCAACAGTGGTATTTATTCTTGCGGACGAATGTTGTATAATTTATCTGTCCACAAGCAAGCACCGGCTGTTTTCGGCAAAATCAGCAAGCATCACGTGCCTGCCAATGCGATTCTTTTCACGGCAGTGCTGGTCTTGATTGGCGTGGTCCTCAATTATATTATGCCGGAAAAAGCCTTCACTTATCTGACATCTGTCAGTTCTTTCTGCGCCGTTTACACTTGGGGAACCATTACGGTCACGCAAATCTTTTTCCGTAAACAGTTGACACCGGCAGAAAAAGACCGTTTGCTCTTTAAGCTGCCCCTCTATCCCTTTTCCAATATCATCACCTTGGCCGTATTGGTCTTGGTCATTGCGGCCATGGGGGCCAATCCGGATACACGGATTGCCATTCCCGTCGGCCTGTCCTTCATGATTTTCTTTACCGCGACCTACTTTATTGTCGGTCTGAACAAGCGGCCCGCTGAAAAACGACTGGGCAAAATCCCTAACGAATAAACTTTTGGGCAAAAAAGCACAGTTGCAGTCCACCACTTGCAGCTGTGCTTTTTAATGTTATCGAACAGTGTGAACAGGAGGTTGTCTATGCAAGATTTAGCGCACACCCGCCCCTTATGGGTAGAAGTGGACCTGGATGCCATTGCCAACAACATTCAGGAAGTTCGCCGGGTCGTCGGTGACAAGGTGGAAGTGACCGCTGTATGTAAGGCCAATGCCTATGGCCACGGAGCGGTCCACACAGCGCCGGTTTTTCTGGCAAATGGTGCCGACCGGTTGGCGGTGGCCACGATTGAAGAAGCCATTGAAATTCGCAAGGCAGGCATCACCGCGCCTATTTTAATTTTAGGTGCCACGGAGATCACCCGCGCCCGCGGCCTTTTAAAATGGCACCTGGACCAGGCGGTTTTTTCCCGTCCTATGGCGGCAGCCCTTTCCCAGGCAGCCCAGGAATTGAATACGACTGCCCGGGTACACATTGCTGTGGATACGGGCATGGGGCGGATCGGCTTTCTGCCGACGGAAGAATCCCTGGATGAAATCGAGTCTATCCTAAACCTGCCGGGCATTGCCTTTGAAGGGCTCTTCTCCCACTTTTCTACAGCGGATGAAGCGGACAAGGCCTACAGCCAGGAACAATTCCGGCGCTACAAGTTCTTTAAAGACGGCCTCGCTGCGCGCGGTTTGGTGCCGAACGTGGCCCATATGGCCAACAGTGCGGCCATTACCGATTTACCGGAAACCCATATGGATATGGTGCGCGCCGGCATTATCCTCTATGGCTTATCCCCCACCCATGAGGTGGACGAATCCAAGCTGAACCTGCTGCCGGCCATGAGTTTGAAATGCCGGGTGACCCACGTTAAAACCCTGGCCGCCGGGGAAGCCGTCAGCTATGGCCGCAAATACACCACTCCCGGTCCCCGCCGCATTGCCACCTGCCCCATGGGCTACGCAGACGGCTACACCCGGCTCTTATCCAATAAGTCTGAAGTGCTCATTCGCGGCAAACGGGCACCGGTGGTGGGCAACATCTGCATGGACCAGTGCATGATTGACGTTACCGATGTGCCCGGCGTGGCCGTTGGCGATGAGGTGGTGCTCATCGGCAGCCAAGGCGAGGAGTACATCAGCGCTGAAGAACTGGCCAATATTCTCGGCACCATTTCTTATGAAATTTTCTGCATGCTCTCCCGCCGCATTCCGCGGACCTATTACAGAAATGGCCTATTCGTGGCCAATTGCAATTACCTCTACGATACGGACATTACGCCTGAATAACCCTTTGACGCGCAAAAAAGGCCCGGCAGAAGGCTTCTGCCGCCGGCGACCGCGTTGCCTCTTTTGTCACCGCTACCCCGATGGGAACCGATGCGGCCGGCAAAAGAGGCTTTTTTTCGACCTGGACATCTTGAATTTGGGCCACCAGGATGCCATTGACCAGGGTCAAGCCCAATCCCGCCTCGACCATATGGACTGCGGCCAGGACATCGGCTGTGCCGTAGCCTTCCGGCGGCCTAATGCCGTGCTTGGCAAAAAAACGCGAATTGTCCGTTTCTTGAGAGGGGTAGATGGTAATGAAGGGTTCGGATAAAAAATCCTCTGCCAGCATATAGGGCTTTGCCGCCAAGGGGTGGTTTTTCGGCACCAGGGCAATCAATTCATCGTCTAAGAGCAGCTGCCAATCAAAATCGCCCAGGCGCTTGCTGATGATGCAGAAATCGGCTTGATGGTCTGCCACCGCATGGGCCAAATCACTGGAGGTCCCTTCTATAAACTCAACATTAACCCCCGGATGCTGTCGACTGAAATCGGCAATGGCCTTGGACAGGAGGGGGTAAAAACGTGAATAGGCCGCGCCGACGGTGAGTCGGCCTGCTGAAAGCCCCTGCACCTGCCGGACTGCCTCTTCCGCCGCGTCATCCGCCGCCAAGAGGCCACGAAAGGCCGGCAAGAGGTCCCGGCAGGCGGCTGTCGGCGCTACGCCACTGCGGTCCCGCAATAAAAGGGTCAGCCCCAGTTCTTTTTCCAAAGCGGCAATCATCCGGCTCATGCCGGACGGCGTGTAGCCTAAGGCCTCGGCCGCCTTGGCCAAACGACCGGCGGAAATCGTTTCCAAGAGGGCACGTACTTTAATGGAATCCATGTTTTTCTCCTTGATGTTTTGTCATCTTATTGTTGATTTAGTGTCGCTTTACGCAATTATACTCGCCTGTTAAAATAATGTCAAAAGTGAAGGACACGACCACCCACCATGGACACCTCGGCCGCTGTCCTGTCAGAAAGGAATGAAGAAAATGGCCCACAAACAGGCGGAGTTATTATTGGCCTTTGTCATTATTTGCCGTGCCAGTGCGATGATGTTCAGCAAAATAGCCCTGGCCAGCCTCTCCCCGATGAATTTGCTGGCCTGGCGGTTTGTGCCGGCCTTTATCATTATTGCAGTCATTTTTCACCGCCAGCTGCGCCAGGCTTCAGCGAAAGCCTGGCTACACGGCGCTATTTTAGGTACCGGTTTTTTTGCCACCATGACTTTTGAAATGTGGTCCCTCAAAGCATCTGCCGCCACCAACGTGGCCTTGTTGGAAAATACGGCCATCATTTGGACCCCCTTGGTCATTGCCATCTTGGCACGCCGGCTACCCCGCACCCAAAGCATTTTTTCCTCAGTCATCGCCTTTGTCGGCGTCGGCTGCCTCACCCTCAGCGGCAAGGGCTTTTACATCAGCGCCGAAGACGCCCATGCTTTGACGGCTGCCTTTTTATACACCACTGTGATCATTCTAACCGACCGCTTTGCTAAGGAAAACGCGGACGATGTGGTACCGATGGGCATTATCCAAATCGGCGTTTTAGGGGCCTTGGCCCTGGTCAGCACCCCGGTGACCGGCGGATTTTCCCTTCCCGTCGGACAAGAAGTATGGCTGTGCCTGGCCTTCCTGATCATCGTTTGCACAGGCTTCGGCTTTACCCTCCAGCCCCTTGCCCAACGGTACGTCAGCGCCGAACGCGCCGGTCTTTTCTGTGGCCTCAACCCCTTCTTTGCCGCCATCCTGGCCGCTGTCTTTTTACAGGAACGGCTGAGCCTACAGGGCTATACCGGGCTGGTTCTTATCCTAAGCGCCGTCCTCCTGCCCTACCTGGCCCAATCGGTCCACCATTTCCCCATCAAAGGCCTGAAACACCTTAAGTATAAAACCGAACCGTAAACGTGGACGTCCTCCTTGAAAGCGTGTATACTGGATTCAAACCCTGCATCAAGAAAGGACTGTCTATGAACCGTACCATTAAAAATTCCGATACTCGTTTTTTACCGGTTCTCTTAGGGACCGACGCCAATTGCTATGGCATGGCACGGGCTTTTCATGAAGCATACGGGATCAAATCGCTTGCCCTGGGCAAGTTTCCCCTTCTGGAAACCCGCAAAAGTCGCATCGTAGAAGTGCACACCCATCCGGATTTTGACAAGGCCCCCACCTTTTTGAGCACCCTGGATGACGTGGCCTCCCTGTACAAGGGCTACTACGATGCGCTTTTGTTAATTGCCTGCGGCGACCGGTATACCGAACTGGTTTGCGAACACAAGGAAGAGCTCTCCAAACGTTTTGTGATTCCCTATATTGACCACGCCTTAAAGCTCCAACTGGAAAACAAGGCAGATTTCTACGACATGTGTGACCGCTACGGCCTCCCCTACCCGGCCACCCATATCGTCACCGCTGAAAGCCAGGATGACCTGGACTTGCCCTTTGATTTCCCGGTGGCTTTGAAAGCGAGCAATTCAATTGAATGGCTGGAAATTGACTTCCCCGGTAAGAAAAAAGCCTTCAAAGTGGACAGCCCGGAAGAATTGCAGGACCTGGTCCACAAGTCTTACGCCGCCGGCTATACCGATAAGCTCATCATCCAGGACTTCATCCCCGGCGGTGATGACGCCATGTACGTTTTAAACAGCTACTCCAACGACCAGGGCAAGGTCCAGATGATGTGCCTGGGGCACTGCCTTTTAGAGGACCACACCCCTGCCGGGGTGGGCAATTACAACGCCATCCTCCAGGAAGGCAATGACGACCTCTACAAGACCTACCAGCGCTTTTTGGAAGCCATTGGCTTTATTGGCTTTGCCAACTTTGACTTAAAATACGATGCCCGTGACGGACAGTATAAAGTCTTTGAAATCAATATTCGTCAAGGCCGGTCCAGTTACTTCACCACCGCCAGTGGCTGTAACCTGGCCACCTGGCTGGTCCGGGACCGGGTGGAAGACATTCACTTGGAAACTCCCCACTACCATAACAACCCCACCCTTTGGCTGCATGTGCCGGTGGACTTCTTCTTAGATTACGCCCCGGAAGATGAATTGCCCCGTATTCGCCGGCTGATTAACGAAGGCCGGGTCAGCAACACCCTCCTTTACGATAAAGATCTGGGCCTCTACCGTCGGCTTATGATCAACCGTTTTTATCATGGCCAGCGGAAACGCATGCTGACCTAGCACAAAATTCGCCCATAAAAAAACACCGCCGCATTCATAAACGTGAATGCGGCGGTGTTTTAATGCCTACAATTTTGTTAACGAAACCCGTCAAGCGGCAGCATTTAGGCCCCTATCTCATTGAACACGTTAAGCCAAATTGCAGGCGATCCGATAATGTAAGAAGACGCTCCAATCACCTGATTGAATTTGCGTCCCATGACAATCCAACACACCGTTTGACAGCCCTTGAATCGTCATCGAATGGGTCACATCAGTTCTTTTATTGTCTGAGGCAAAGTCATAATTATAATAATTCGACAGGCAGCGCCGTCCTGTTGCAATACCGGGCGCCGGCGAAATACTGTAACCATTAGCATACCATGTTGTCCCCCACTTAGTATGTTTATTGGGATGCTGAGACGCACTTGCAATAGTATCATTTCCGTTGCGATTCCAGCTTAAATAAAAATAGGTCGTTGCTAATACTTCATTTCTGGGAGCAGGATCAAGCGTCTGCATTGACATACCGCGTGTAAAATCATGAGCAGCCATCAGTTCAATCCCACCGGATAATTTTTCTTTTTGAAGCATCGTATGATAGTCCTGTAGCATACCTTCCGGAACAGCTATTTCCTGTACATCAAATGTTGCCGATTTCGGATTGACAAAAACATCAAAAACACGTGTTTTACCGGATTGGTCCCCAGTTAAATCAAAATCCACTTTTAACTGATTGCCAGGCAAGATTGAAACAGTAATATCCGGTTCGGGAAGCGCCACATTGAAGGGGGTATACGACTGTAATGTGAAAAACTTGGCTTGTTGAGTATCATTTTCATATGCGTAAATAGGCGCAAGCGGCAATATCATCAGACATAAACTTAACAAAACGACCATTGTTTTCTTAAACATCTGTTTTCCTCCTTCTCTTTCCGGGTATAACATAACAGTAAGACAAATCAACTATATGTTATATAGTAAACACTATGCCCCTAATTGTCAATAGCTTTCTAATAAAGGCGGTGTTAAACGATGGATGATATCTTGCGCACCTGCATAGGACCTGCCCTTTGTTGCCTTGTTATCGCGTTAAACGCTCTGATCTGGCGTGAATTAAAACAGCTACAATATTTAAAGCAATCCAAAACAGACCACCAAGGTTGATGGCGTCAAGGAGGATATCATGGAAACTGTCCCCTATGTCTTTATCGTACTGTTTTACACCGGCTTCTTTGCTTTACTGCCGCTTTTGATTTTTAGCCTTTTTACGCTCTTCCGTGTCTGGCGGGCCGTGAAAGGAAGGACGACGAATGATGTATAACTTGATGTGCAGCTTTCACAACTTAATTGACAGCTTTTGGATGTTTTATACCGTTTGGTACCTGCAAATATATGTAGGGCTGATTCTCGTCTTGGTCCTGGTCTATATTATGTTGCGGCGCTATGTGCGCCAGTATAAAAAAAGGCACTAAGGGAATTCCCTTAGTGCCTTTTTCCTGGGCTCATGTCGGCGCTTGTGTGTCTGTCCCCTGCGAACCGCTTGAGGATTCTTCTACCACCTGCCAGGGCTGCTTAACCACCTCTTTTGTGTCTGTAGCCTCCCCCTGATCGTTGCGCTGTTCACGCAAAACGTCTTCCCGGTGGCTCTGTGCACGGTTGCGCTCGTATTGTGCCTGTAAGGCATCCACTTGCCCACAAGCTGCAGCAGGCAAGAAAAGCGTTAGTATTAAAAAAATTGAAACCGTTTTTTTCACCGTATCCCACCTTTACTTTTTTTCTAAGCATACCATATTAAGGCCGGATGACAAGCAAAAATTTATAACAACTTGACTTTTTTAAATAAAAATTAGGCCAGTGCCAAAGCACCGGCCTAGTAGGAGAAAGTGATGCAGAAATTTATTTTTCTTTTTTAGGCGTTTGATGGGTAGAGCAACTGCCGCCACAGCCGGAGCATCCGGAAGAACAGCCACAGCTGCCTTTACCGGAGCGTTTCATTTTATACAAGACCCCGCCGACTGCAGCCAACAAGATAAGTAAGGTAATAACCGTTGGCGCTGTTGCAGCAAACATAGTGACATCTCCTTTACAAGATCAGCGGTCTACAGGAAGAAGCGACCGATCTGATAAATCAAGAGGGCAATAATATAGGCAAAGACGGTTTGATAGGTAATGGCGATCAGGGTCCACTTGCCACTCATCATCTCCCGTTTAATGGCCCCAATGGCAGCAAAGCAGGGGGCGCATAAAAGGTTAAAGACCAAGTAGCTCAAACCGGCTGCCGGTGTGAAATGCATGGCAACTTGTTGCAAAAGCGGCGCAGACGTTTCGTCAGCTTCGTCAATGTGGCTAAAGAGGACCCCTAAGGTTGACACGAGGTTTTCTTTCGCCACCAAGCCGGAAACAGCGCCGGCCGCTGCCTGCCAGGTTCCCCAGCCGAGGGGGGCAAAAATCGGTGCCACAAAACCGCCCAGGGCTGCCAAGATGGAATGGTCGGTGCTGACCGTTTCCAGGTGGAAGTTGTAGTTGGCCAAGAACCAAATGACAATAACGCAGACGAAGATAATCGTCCCGGCTTTATAAACAAAGACTTTCGCTTTTTCCCACATCATGAAGATGAGGTTGGTGAATTTCGGTAGGCGGTATTCCGGCAATTCAATGATAAAGGGGGCCGGTTCGCCTTTAAAGAGCGCGGTTACCTTCAAGACCAGGCAACTGAGGATGATGGAGAAAATACCCAAGAAATAGCAGCCCGGTGCGATGAAAGAATTGTCCGGGAAAAGGGCCCCGGCAAAAAGAGCAATAACCGGCAGTTTGGCCCCACAGGGCATGAAGGTCGTTACCATGATGGTCATGCGACGATCCCGTTCATTTTCAATGGTCCGGGTACTCATGATGGCCGGTACACCGCAACCGGTGGCCATCAAGAAGGGAATGAAGGATTTCCCGGAAAGGCCGAAGCGGCGGAAAATCCGGTCCATGATAAAGGCAATCCGGCTCATGTAGCCACAGCCTTCCAAGAAGGACAGGAAGAAGTACAAGATCATGAGCTGGGGCACGAAGGTGAGCACTGCGCCGACACCGCCGATGATCCCATCGCAGATAAGGCCAACCAACTGTTTATGAACGCCCAGGGCGGTTAATTGGCCGTTGACCCATTCGCCTAAAGCACCGAAAGCGTCACCAACCCAGTCCTGAGACCAGCCACCGATGGTTTGAATGGAAACAAAATAAATAGCATAGATAACCAAAGCGAAAATCGGCAAAGCCAAAATCCGGTTGGTAACGATGGCGTCGATTTTATCCGAATTGCTGAGCTTATCCTTTTGATGAGGCCGCTCCATAATGCCGTGGATAAAGTTGCCAATGTATTCATAACGCCCATTGGAAATCAGGGTTTCCGCGTCATTGTCTTCAGCATCTTCCAAGGCTTCTACCAAGCTTCTAATCTCATCACGAACGGCCGGAGCTAAAGGATATTCCTGGTCAATCCGTTCGTCATTTTCAAAGAATTTAATGGCATAGTAGCGTGCCGAGGGACCTTCCAGGCCTGCAATGTCCTCAATAGACTTCAAGGCTTTTTCAATTTCCGGCGTATAAGCAAAGGACCGGTCGCGGTAGTCTTCTTTTTTAGCCACCTTCAAAACCGTTTCAATCAGCTTGTCAATACCAGTATTTTCCAAGGCGGAAATTTCTACAACCGGTACCCCGCCGAAAGCCTGGGACAGTTTTTTCGGGTCAATGTTAATGCCCCGTTTTTGCACCAAGTCCATCATGTTCAAGGCCAAGACGCAAGGTGCCCCGGTTTCTAACAATTGAGTCGTCAGATATAAGTTTCGCTCCAAGTTGGTGGCATCAATAATATTCACCAAGACATCAGGATGATCGTTAATAATATAATTTCGTGAAATAATTTCTTCCGGGGAATAGGGGGATAAGGAATAAATACCCGGTAAGTCCACCACTTCCACATCATGATGACGTTTTAATTGACCGGTTTTTTGTTCAACAGTAACCCCCGGCCAGTTCCCGACGTGTTGCTTAGCGCCGGTCAAGGCATTGAATAAGCTGGTCTTCCCGCTGTTCGGGTTCCCGGCTAAAGCGATTTTCAACAAAATATACCCTCCTTTTTTCTGTTCACACTTAATCCAATAAGCATTAGCTAATTTTTATGGATTATAAAAGGTCGACTTTTTAACCGTCGACCTCCACATGCTCGGCTTCGCCCTTGCGCAATGACAGTTCATAGCCACGCACCGTTACTTCAATCGGATCGCCTAGAGGCGCTACCTTTCGCACGTAAACCTGCGTTCCCCGGGTCAAGCCCATATCCATCAGCCGCCGGCGCACAGCGCCTTCGCCGACAATTTTTGTAATGACCACTTGTTCACCCGGCTGTAAATCTTTTAAGGTGCGGGATTCTCCCACAGTCCTCACTCCTTTTCCTATACAATAACTGTAATCCGCTTTGCTAGCTCCGTATCCAGACCGATTCGTACGCCCTTCACTTCACAGATTAAGTTGCCGTTGCTTTCCGTTACCACAGTTACTGCAGCATCCGGCACAAAGCCTAATTCTGTCAAATGCCGACGTGTCGCATCGCGACCGCCGATTTTCACAACACGGACGGTTTCACCGCGTTGAACTTGCATTAGAGGCACACGCATCCCCACCTGGTTGACAGTGCTTGTTGCATCAATAGCATCTTCTGCCGTACCTTGCAAGAAACTCATATCCATTCCTCCTAACCAATGCCGCCGCCTATTTCATACTATTCAACGGGTAAGACCTATTACCTGGACAGTAGCTATAATAGACCTCTTCAGTTGCTTATTGTTAACACTGTTAATTTAGCATTTTTAAGTAACTTTGTCAACTTCAGTTAACCCCGTTTAATAAATATTTTTTAACCTGGTCATAAGCAGCCCCTTTACCCAAAGCTCTTTTCATAAAAAAAGCACCGCAGGCAGGTGCTTGCTAGAATGACCCCATAAAGTTGGACTTAATCGAGTAAGCAATTCCCTTGCTCGATTTTGTTTTACATAACATTCCTTCTATGCGGATGTCATTCGTTCACGGTATTGCTTTGGACTCAGGCCTCCTAACTTTTCTTTGATTCGATCGTTGTTGTAGTAGCGGATGAAGTCTTCGATAGTCCGGACAAGTTCTTGTCGGCTTCGGTAGACGTAGCCGTCGTAGATTTCTCTTTTCAGGACACTGAAAAAGTTTTCCATGGGTGCGTTGTCGTAGCAGTTGCCTTTTCTGGACATGCTCTGGAAGATGCGGTGTTCTTCCAGCATGGCTTGATAGGCGGTCATTTGGTAGCTCCAGCCGCGATCGGAGTGGAAGGTACGCCGGTAGGGGCAGGCCTTGCTTTGTTCGATGGCTTCTTCTAAGCCCCGTAGCATGTTGACGCCGTTGGGCTGGTCGGAGAGGACGTAGCTGATGATTTCCAGATTGTACATGTCCATGTATGGATCAAGGTATAGTTTCTTTGTTTGAAGTTTCCCTGCTTGATCTTCGACCTAGTATTTGAATTCCGTGGTGTCGGTGGTAATTTTTTGGTAGGGGATGCAGGTGTTAAAGCGTCGATTGATTCGATTTTTCTTGATTTTGCTGACGACGCCTTTGTAGGCGTTGTATTTCTTGTATTTCCTGCCGTAGGAGCGGACTTGAAGGCCCATGACCTGAACCAGTCGTTGAACTTTCTTTTTGTTTACGGCCCAACCACGGTTCTTCAGTTCCAGGTGGATTCTTCGGTAGCCGTAGTCTTTGTGGCCCTGCCGAATGGCCAGGATTTCGTCTTTTAAAGCTTGGTCTTTATCTTCTTCGCTCCACTTTTTCTGCCAGTACATAGAGGTGGATTTTGGAAAGTTGATGGCGGCAAGAATCTCTGTTAGTTGGAATTGTTCTCGGAGTTTGGTGATGATCCTCGCCTTTTGCTCATTTCTTCTTCCCTCACCAAACTCCTTAGCTGTTCCCAGAACATCTTTTGAATGATGAGGTTCCGGTTCTCCGCTTCTAATTCTTTGATGCGGTTTTCCAATGCCTCACGTGTGGACGGATCAAGGGGCTCATTTTTCATTGAAGACTTCGGTCTTTGATTGTGGTCGTCTTTCTTCTTCACAGGTCTCCCTCGCTTATGTGGTCGCAACCCCTCAATGCCCTCCTCTCAGTACTGCCTGCGCCAGTTGGCGATGATGGACGGATTCGTCAAACCGAGTTCAAGGGCCAGTTGTTGGTAGCTGCATTCGCTCGTTTCGTAGCGTGTGATGGCTTCCAACTTAAACGCTACACTGTACTCACGTTTATTTCTAGAGCGCATTAAACCTTCATCGCCAAAATGTTTGTAATTGTTGACCCAGCGTTCAATCTGTGATTCGCCAATTTGGTATTTCTTAGCCAGGATTTTATGACTTGCCTTTCCATTCAAGTATTCTTCGACGATTTTCTTCTTCAATTCATAACTGTATTTTGCCATTAAAAGACCCCCAAAGGTTGGATTTCTTGGTCCAACTTTTGGGGGTCAGTTCACGAGTCCCCTTTCTTTTTATTCCAAGGTTAGAAGAAGTGCCATCTTAAACTTCTTTGTGGCTTTTACTGAGTGGAGACCGCCCTTTGCAAAATGAAAATTTTCGCCGGCGCGAATGGTGTGGTCTTTTCCTTCATATCCGATCATGGCCTCGCCGTCCAAAGCGAATATGATTGCTTCGCCGGGGGCGGCATGTTCCGATAGGCCCGTGCCTTCGTCAAAGGCCATAACCATAAGCTTCATCTTGTCATTATGCACCACGTCCATGTTGACAATCTTCCCTTCTCCATAAGGAACAAGGTCTTCCAGCCTAAAAACTTCTCCTGCTTTAACTAATTCGTTCATCCTGCTCTCCTTTCTTATGCAAACTTCCGTATAGACACTGCCTTCTGTTGTTCCCATGCCCATAGGGGTGCCCGCCAATGTGACGATGCCGTCTCCAACTTGCACCACTTGCAAAAATAAGATCTTTCTGTCAATTGGACATTAACAACTTTTATTGAAAAAATAGCACATTCGCTCTTATTAATTTTTCTTTTCAAAAGTCGAGGCATCCAGTAAAGACTTAGCAAACTTTTCAGTTCCTTTTAAAAACTCATCGTCCGGCATCCAAGAAGCCTTTAATTCTTCGTCTATAAGTTTAAAACCTGCCTTTTCGAGTTCTTCTCGTAAAACTTTGTTCCCTTCTCCCGACCATCCGTAGGAACCGAAAACTCCTGCTACTTTGTCTTTAAATTTAAGTTCTTGAAGGAAGTGTAACCAGCCCGAAATCGTGGTAATTGCAGATTGTCCGACTGTGGGAGAGCCTACAGCGATGGCCTTCGATTTAAAAACTTCAGTCATTATGTCATTTCTGTCCATTTCTGCCACAGACAGAACCTTTGTCCTGGTGGACGGGGAGAGTTCTCTTATATCATCTGCAATTTTGTGGGCAATTTTTTTGGTTGCTCCCCACATTGAGTCGTAGATAATTGTGACTTGATCTTCCTTATAAGCATCTGCCCATTCAGCATATTTTTCTACTATTTCAAGGGCATTCTCTCTCCAAATACTACCATGACTTGTTGCAATAATGTCTATAGGCAGGTTCATAGCTACAATCTCCTCAATCTTCTTTTTAGCAAAAGACGAAAAAGGCGTTAAAATGTTCGCATAGTACTTCATCGCTTCATTCCATAGAATGGTCGGGTCTGCCTTGTCGTTGAAGAGTTCACTTAGGGCATAGTGCTGACCGAAGGCATCATTGGAAAATAAGATATTGTCTCCGGTCAAATAAGTTGCCATTGAATCCGGCCAGTGAAGCATTCTCATTTCTACAAACACTAATTGCTTTCCGTTTCCTATATCCACAGAATCCCCGGTTTTTACAACCCTATAGTCCCATTCCGGGTGATGATATTGCCCAACGAGCGATTTTTTACCATTGGCTGTACAGAAAATCGGAGTATTTGGAATTTCCTCCATAATTTCTAATAAAGACCCTGAATGATCGGGCTCTCCATGGTTAATAACGATATAGTCAATTTCCTTCAACTCGATTTCACTCTTAAGATTCTTTACAAACTCTTCTTTATGAGGAGTCCATACAGTGTCAATTAATACCGTCTTTTCTTCTTTGATCAAATAAGCATTTTGGCTGGATCCATTGTGCACGGAGTATTCTGTTCCGTGAAATTGCTGAAGTTCCCAGTCAATTTTTCCGACCCAATATACATTGTTCTTGATTTGTTTTTTCATAATTTTTCATCTCCCTTTCTTTTTATTCCAAGGTTAGAAGAAGTGCCATCTTAAACTTCTTTGTCGCTTTTACCGAGTGGAGACCGCCCTTTGCAAAATGAAAATTTTCGCCGGCACGAATGACATGCTCTTTTCCCTCATATTCAATCACGCCCTCGCCGTCCAAGGCGAAGACAATTGCCTCGCCGGGAGCGGCGTGCTCCGAAAGGCCCGTGCCTTCGTCAAAGGCCATAACCACAAGCTTCATCTTGTCATTATGCACCACGTCCATGTTGACAATCTTCCCTTCTCCATAAGGAACAAGGTCTTCCAGCCTAAAAACTTCTCCTGCTTTAACTAGTTCGTTCATCCTACTCTCCTTTCCTATGCAAACTTCCGTATAGACACTGCCTTCTGTCGTTTGCATGCCCACGGGGATGTCGGCCCATGTTAAGATGCATTCTCCGGCGCGTAACATTTGCCTAAAGCCGTCATTTCCGTAAACCTCCACGCTGCCTTTTGCCACGATCAATAGTTTATGGTAGGGATAAATTTCTGCGCTGATATCCGTATGCTTCGCCAGGGAAAAAAAGATGATCCCCTTATCGCCGCCGAAGGCTTTTGAGACGGTGCATCCCGGAATCGGCGGATTCTCCTTTCCTATGGAAAAGACTTCGCCAACGGTTTTCTCTTCGTTGACCTCCATGTCATTCATGATTTCTCCTCCTCTCTCGCCTTTCTATTTATAGTATAATAAAATCGTAGCAACACATACGTTGTTTTGACAACATATCGGAGGCTTTTATGAATACTTTTTTTCTCGCAAACACACAGCTTTTTCGCGGTATTAGAGAAGACGAAATTGCAGAGCTTCTTCTCTGCCTCGGCGCCTATGAGCGGAAATTTCAAAAAGGCGACGTCGTCTTCCGAGCCGGGTCGCCTGTGGATGAATTCGGACTCGTGGCATCCGGAAGCGTCAATATCGTCGTAAACCTTTATTGGGGTAACAGCATTATTTTCGGACATGTAGGTAAGGGAGAGGTCTTTGCGGAAAACTACGCGGTCATTCCCGGAAAAGAGCTCCTGTGCGATGTCATCGCCTGCGAAGATACCCACATCATCTTTCTAAATGTAAAACATGTTTTGACGACCTGTCGGAAAGGATGTACCTATCATAATCGCATCCTTCAGAATATGCTTCGCATCTCTGCTCAAAAAAATTTAAACATGTCTTCTCGCATGATACATACCGCTTCCAAATCTTTAAGGGAAAGGCTCCTGTCTTATTTTTCCGAGCAGGCCTTGGAACACGGAAGCGCGCACTTTACCATCCCCTTTAATCGGCAACAGCTCGCCGATTACCTCGCCGTGAACCGCAGTGCCATGTCAAAAGAACTTTCTAAAATGCAAGCGGAAGGGCTTATTACTTACCGTAAAAATGAATTTATATTGAAGGAGGTCGTACATGATGAATGAGTTTCGATGCAAGCGCATTTATGAGCCGGCGGCGGACACCGATGGTTTCCGCGTGCTCGTGGACAGGCTCTGGCCGCGGGGCATAAGAAAGGAAAATGCTCGAATCAATTTATGGGCAAAGGAAATTGCTCCATCAAAGGAACTTCGAAAATGGTTTTCTCATGATCCTGCAAAATACGATGCGTTTGAGGCGCTTTACAGACAGGAATTGAATAGAAACCCGGCGTCACAAGAATTCAAAAAGTTGTGCATGCAAAAAGCACAGGATCAACAGGTAACTCTGCTGTACGGTGCAAAAGACGAGAAGTATAATCATGCCGTTGTCTTGAAAGAATGGTTGGAGGAAAGGACCGATCCGTAAGATAAACGCTTGATCCCATGCAAGGAAAGCGGAAGTCACAGCGCACAGAACTCTGCATATCTTGTGGCATCATTTGTTTGCTCGACGATCGCCTAAAACACATGGTCCGGACACCTTCACGAGATATGTGATGATTATGTGGAATGTACAACATATCAAAAAAAAATCTCTGTCCATGATAGCGACAGAGATTCTTTTTTGTTTCGAAAATCAGGCTTGAGTCCCGAGAAAGTGTTCTTTCGCAAACTCCATGTCCTGTACCAATTCCAGGGTGCCGAGGTAGTTGCCGCCCTTGTCCCGCACGGCCATGTATCGAACCAGCATGGTACGCCCTTCTTTTTCCATCCATACTTCCACAGAATCGCGACGTCCGTGTCTGAAATCATCGATGATCTGACGGACCATGGGCTCGATTTTCGGCGGATGACACGAGAACACCTCGCGGTTCAGCGCCATGAGGGGGCGTTTGAATACCTTCGGCCCTTCGTCGAAGAAGCGATTGATATTGTCTGCATCGACAAAGGTGATCTCCATGGGGATCGTGTTTAATAGGGCGATCAGTTGCTCAATGGTCAAACGGCCGCCCGGCATGAGGATCTCCCCTTCCGAGGCTTCAGCCACCGTCTGCGCCATGGTTTCGGCATCGCTCCACATCTCTTTTTCTACGCCGAAACAGACGGCGTAATCTTTGGCATCCCGATAAATGCCGTACCATTCCTCTTCCGAAAAATTATCCGCACAGATGGGAAAGAGAATGTTCTGTTCCTTATAAATCATCTCCTCCGCACGAGTAAGCACGGCATCCAGGCGGGCATTCCATGCTTCGCCATGTTCTTTTTCCTTCACAAGGGAAGCGAGGACGTCGCGAATTTCATCGTCGACCGTCCACATCACATCGGAAGGACCGGATATTCCGTAACGAACGTTGAGCAGTGGATAGAGAAGATCGCCTTTCTTGGCGTAATGAATTGAAAGCTCGCGAATTTGAGAAAGGAGCGATTCATCTCTGCTCTCTTTAAATTTTGCCAGCAGCTCAGTCAGTGTTTCGTTTTCTTTCTTTAGCGTGTATAGGGGATGACCCGGGATTTCTTCCGGCACCGCGGCCCTAACGTTATTCTCTTGCCCTGCCTCCTGCGCCTTTCTCCTCAAGACCGAGGCCTCCACTTCCTTTTCGGCATTGGCGATTTTCTCTTCCGTGGTGGATCCGTGAAACAGCGCCGAGTGAACGTCACACAGTCGCTGAACCTCGCTGAGGGGCGTGCCTTCCTTCAAAAGCTCCTGCTCCGCTTCCATTATTTCGGATGCCTCCACTTCTCCGAAATCGCGGACAAAGTCTCTCCTGACATCTTCCAAGGCTTCTCCGTCGCCAAGCCTTTTCAGATAAGCCTTCAATTGCTCCCTACGCTCAGAAGAAGAATGGCTTGTATTTTCTTCCTGCCCTTGTGCATTCGCAACCGAAGCCATATCCAGCATATCGCCCACCGGCTCAAACCCATGGCTCATTAACGCAGTCATCACATCCGTCATGGAAATTTTTTTCATCTTCGCACCCTTTGGGATGGTCATCATTTTACCCACAGAATGCAACATGGCTTTTTTTGTAATTTCAGTAAATCCGAGCCCGGCCATAATATCGACCAGTTCCGGGTATTCCTGTGTCAGTTCGAAGACCGTTTTATTTAAATCAAGTTTCTTTGTCATATCAATCGACTCCTTTCGCTTCTTTTTTCTTAATCATAACCGAAAAAAGATCCTAAGTATGTTGTTTCAACAACGGTCGTTGGTGATCAAGGGGTGATCTCACGGCCAATTTTGGAAACAGTGCACGAAATCTTTCCATCATAACCGCCCCATCATCATCCCATACCTCCCGACTATACCAAGGCATAGAAAAAAGGCCTTTAAGATTTAAAGCTTTAAAGACCTTCTGTTTTCACGCTTCATTTATAACCGAACGGCAAAGACAAGTCTAGACTTCAAAAGTCCTAATCAGGTAGTAGAAGAGTATTTCTCAAAGTGTAACAGATGTCTTGACAGTTAAGAGTACTGTTAAATACCATAATATAAGATACTGTCGTTCGCTCATTGAGCGCATCGCTGAATCCCATGAGCGAGATCAAGGTCACCAGGCAGACGACGGTCGCTATAATCGCGCCTTCATAATAGCCGATTCCCACGGCGAGTCCGATGGCGGCAGATAGCCACAAGGTGGCGGCGGTGGTTAGGCCCGATATCCCATCCTTTGTTTGAAGGATGGTGCCGGCACCTAAAAAGCCGATGCCGCTGACAACCTGGGCGGGAATCCTTAAGGCATCCCAGCCTCCGCTGCCGGATACTTTATCAACGCCGTCGATACCTATGAGCATAATTAAGCAGGCGCCGACACTGACGATAATATGGGTTCGGAAGCCGGCGGCTTTGTGTTTCGTTTCCCTCTCGATGCCGATAATCGCCCCTAAAAAGGCCTCCAGAATGATTCTGCCTGCCACTAATAATACATTCATTCCCTGCCTCCTTCTATCCCGCCTCGTACCGGTTTAAGTAATTTATTTCGTAAAAGCCAATCCTCGTTCGAGATGCGCCGAATTTTAATATGTATTAAGATTATCACGGTAATAATTATACATCAAGACGGGGGCCTTAAGGCTAGTAACAAATTGAAAGTATCCAAAGGCAGGTGGCGGTGAGCGTCTGCGATGCCGCATCCTCCTTGGATTGTCCTGCGCCTTTTCCGTGCATGGAAAGTTTCCTGAAATTTGGCATAAGAAAAGCACCTACCTTCATAGATGCTTTCATAAAATTTGCGCTTTTTAAGACTTCAGCAATTCAATGATTTCATCTTGCGCCTCTCTGCCTT
Source organism: Peptococcus niger (assembly GCF_900101835.1). Taxonomy (NCBI): domain Bacteria; kingdom Bacillati; phylum Bacillota; class Clostridia; order Eubacteriales; family Peptococcaceae; genus Peptococcus; species Peptococcus niger. The sequence continues at coordinate 167,090 of NZ_FNAF01000002.1, read as the reverse complement.
CTCTGAAAAACCGCGCCAAAGGGTAACAGTGGCACATCCCTTTTCCGACAGTGATTTCGTAGGGCGCCCGGTATTTTTCCATGGCTTTTTTAAATTCGTCCGCATAGGCGTAGAGGCATTCATTTTCTCCGTAATAAAAGTATGTTTTCGGAAAGTCCGTAAAATCGCCTACCGTTCCGTCCAACATATATTCCAGGATATCTTTATCTCCCTTTAAAATCTCTCTCGCCGTTTTAAAATAGGTCGGCTCAATCATAATATCTTTATGGTTCAATTCATTGACCCTTTCCCATATTTCTTTATTTTCATCGAGATTGACATCGGGAACGCCGCCGGGAGATATGGAAATAATCTTCCCCGGCATGGGAAGGGGCCGGCCTAAGGCATTGTTATGTAGAAAGATCCCAAGGGAAAGACAAGCGCCTGACGAAAATCCTAAAACGCCGATGTTTTCCGCCTTGTAAGTTTCGGTCATCAGCCGATAGGTTTCAAAGCAAACGTCGTATGTCTTATCCACCTTTACATCCTCCGAACAAAGGGGATAAAACAAAAACCAAACATCTTTGCCCGTTTTCTCCATGATTCTTTCCGCCAAAGAAAAATCCAATTTGTCCGGCTGCGTAATCATGCCGCCGCCGAAGAGATAGAGAACCGCCCCGTCTGCAGGCCTTTGATCTTTTTGGTATGAAAGCAGCCTGCATCCCATGACCTCTCTGTGGAAAAGAAAATAGTTTTTTCTCTCGGCCCGCTTTTTTGCCTTCTTTAAATCGAAGACTACTTTCGCATTTTCTTTCCTTGCATAGGCGAGCATCTCTTCTTTGTTTTTTAAAAACATCTTTTTGACTCCGAGCAGCCTTACGATGGTCGATGCGATCTTATACGTTAAACTCATTTTTCCCTCCTTGAAAGCAGCCTTCCATCCGGTTTCCCCCATGCTTTCGGTTCATTCCCTATCCCCTGTAATAAAATAATCGCAACAATCCGCGCCGTTGGCGATGGTGCCTTTTCTGTGGAGCACGCCATGCTGAAGGCCAATCATCACCTCATCCAGCTCGCAGAACAGGGGCATTAATTCGGCTACGCCGAGCTTCTCGGTGTAGGCACAAATGGGGCAACGGGTGATTCTGTAATAGCAGGCGCCCTCGTAGGGCTCGCCCACAAAATCAACTTTAAATGACGTGGGGTAGCGCTTTTCTTTTTCCGGCGTATACCATTTGACATACTTCAGGATGTTTTTCTTATTGGCCGCCTTCCCCCATTTCGTATTGAGGTCGACGAGAGAAAAATACGGCCGGACAAAATAAAGGGATCGACGCATCGTCTCCTGCACGATTTCCGGCGGAATCTTTTTCTCGCTGGCTAAATAGGGGGCGACAAACACGAGGGCAAACATCTCGTTGTAGGCCATGGGATTATCCTCGCCGATATCCTCCGCCTCTTCGACTAACTTTCGATACACTTTTTTACTTTTTTTAATGATCTCGCCGGCATAGGCCCGGCCGTATGTTTCCGCCAAGACTTTTTTCATCGGATGTTGAAATAAACTGAAATAAAATCGGCGATATTTCATCGAATCCCCCTCGTGCCTTTCTTTCAATCATTTGGTCGCTATGAATGCCAGTTGTTCTTTTCTGTCTAAATGGTATGCACAGGAAAAGCCGACTTTCGTAAGCATATTCGTCAAGTCGTCGGGTGTGTAGACTTCCATGGTAATCTTCCCGGCTAATATCCTTACATCTCTTCTTTTCATCGACGAGACTTCATTGCATATGAGAAACTGTCCGCCTTTGTTTAACACGCGATAAATTTCTTCAAAGCATACCCGGATATCGTTCCAAAAGTAAATCGTTTCAAAGGCGGTGACAATGGCCATGGATTCATCTTTAAAGGGAAGGCGCTTTACATCGCCCACGAGAATTTGGCATCTGCCGGATATGATCGCTTCTTTATTTCGCTCACTCGCCATATTTACACTGGTTTCTGAGTGGTCCATGCCGTAAACTTTGGCCCCTTGATTCAAAAAATATTCGATGTTCCGTCCGCCGCCGCAGCCTAAATCCAAGACGGTATCTTCTTTATTGATTTTTAAGTAAGACCTTCCCCACTTCGCTAATTTTTCATGGCCTTGATTCATACTTCTTAACATCAATCTGCCGGCAAAATTGTCTTCCGGCTTTCTGAAATTTTCTAAAAAATGTTGAAACATCGCTTCCTCCGATCGATACTTATTATCATGGATATTATACCATATTCATTCCCTGTATTTTTATTAATTTGTTATAATTAAATTAGATCTTTAAGGAGGTTCTCATGGACAAAATTTTGATCGGCAAGGGGAATACGGAAAATTATATTCTTTTAAATAAAATGAATCGGCACGGATTGATCAGCGGCGCGACCGGTACCGGCAAAACCGTCACCCTATTTGTTTATTGAAGATGGTGGCGGCGACCTGTTCTTCTCAGAGCCTGCCATCGAGATCAACGACCTGATCAAAACAGATACAAGCGGCAAGGGTGTGGTAAATATTTTAAATGCCACGAAGTTGATTTCAAATCCGCTTCTCTACTCCATGCTTCTTCTCTACTTGCTTTCGGAAATCTATGAAAATTTCCCCGAGGTTGGGGATTTAGAAAAACCGAAGCTTGTGTTCTTCTTTGACGAAGCCCATTTGCTCTTTAACAACACGCCGAAAGTTTTACAGGACAAGATTATCCAAGTCGTTCGCCTCGTGCGCAGCAAAGGGGTGGGCGTATTCTTCATCACGCAAAATCCCCTCGACGTGCCGGAATCCGTGTCGTCACAACTTTCCAACCGAATCGTCCATCAGCTGAGGGCCTATTCTCCAAAGGAGCTAAAGGCGATAAACGCTGTAGCGGACACATTCAGGCAGGATGAATCCATGGCTATAAAAGAAGAAATCATCGGTCTCAGGACCGGAGAAGCAATGGTTTCATTTGCCGATGAAAGCGGCGCGCCGACGGTGGCAGATAAGGCATTGATCCTTCCGCCCCACTCCTCCTTCGTGCCACTAAGCGATGCGGCCTATCGCGCCTTGGTTGCGTCTTCGCCCCTTTATGCAAAGTATAGGGAAGCAATCGACAGAGAATCCGCCTACGAAGTTCTCTTAGAACGAATCGAAAGAGAAAAGTCGGAAGCTGAACAGGAAAAATTAGAAGCCGAAAGACAGAAAGAACTTGAAGCCCAAAGAAAAGAATCGGAAAGAGCGCAAAAATCCCGCCGCAGCCAAAAAGCTGCCATCGATAAGGGCATCGACTCCATGCTCGGCACCATTTCGAGATCCATTGGTCGCGAAATCGCACGCGGCCTCCTCGGTTCCATGAAAAAAAAGATAAGATAAAAAGACCGGAAAAATGCACTGACCCCCAAAAGTTGGACTAAGAAATCCAACCTTTGGGGGTCAGTGCAAGCCATATTCTTTTTGCTTACAATAATTTCTCTACAGCCCTTGCCTTCAGCACTTTTCCTGTAGAGACAATCTTGTCATCAATCATAAGGGCGGGCGTGCTCATCACCCCATATCCCATGATTTTTTCCATATCGGTGATGTATTCAATCTCAGCATGAACTCCCTTGTTTGCTACCGCCTCTTTTACGGACTTCAAAAGTGCCTCACAACTTTTGCAGCCACCGCCTAAAACCTTAATATTCATCTTTCTTATCCTCCTTTAGCGAAAAAGTTATTGGAACTGTTTTAACTGTAACCGTAAATTATTGTGCCAGATGCTGTGAAAGCTCTACAATTTTCGTGTGGATTTCCCGAATTGTCTCGATAAAAGCTTCATCACCAGCTCCCGTTGGATCATCCAAGCCCCAATCAAATCTCTCAGTGCAAGGAAGAAATGGGCAATTAACATTGCACCCCATCGTGATAACTACCTCTACGGGCGGGATACCTGACAGAAGCTTACTGTGCTGCGTTTTTTCCATATCAATGCCATAGATTTGCTTCATCAAGCGCACTGCATCCTGATTGATCTGAGGCTTTGTTTCTGTTCCGGCAGAATAGCTCTCAAATACATCGGACGCAAGATGTCTGCCTAATGCTTCGGCTATCTGGCTGCGACACGAGTTATGAACACAAATAAATGCTACTTTCGGTTTGTGCACTTAATTTTCCTCCTTACACCAGTAAGTACGCAATGGCATTGAAGCCGTATCCGACAATGATGATACCCACTGTACAGATGACTATAAACGTTCCAAGCAGCTTTGATTTAATTGCTTTCTTAAGCATGATGAGAGAAGGAAGGCTGAGTGTAGTAACCGCCATCATAAAGCTGAGAATCGCACCAAGCAATGCCCCTTTTGCCAAAAGGGCTTCGGCAATTGGAATCGTACCGAATATATCTGCGTACATCGGTATGCCGACAAGTGTAGCCAATACAACACCGAATGGATTATTGTTGCCAAGAATGGTCTCCACCCAGCCCTCAGGAATCCAGTTGTGGATCACTGCTCCAATAGCCACGCCGACAAGGATATACAGGAATACCTTCTTAAAAGTGGATACGACTTGATCTCTGGAATAGAGCAACCGATCCTTTACGGTAAGATTTGGAGAATCTATATCCATCTTGCTATTGTTATTGCGGATAAAATCAGCAATCTGATCTTCCATGTGCAGGTTTTCTATCAGTGTCCCGCCAAGAACCGCAATAACAAGCCCCAGCAGCACATAGGCCATGGCAATCTTCACGCCAAAGATACTGATGAGAAGCACAAGACTCCCCAAATCCACCATTGGCGATGAAATAAGGAATGAAAATGTCACCCCAAGTGGAAGCCCTGCGCTTGTAAATCCCATGAAGATTGGAATAGAGGAACAAGAGCAGAAAGGTGTCACCGTCCCAAGCAGAGCGCCTACAGCATTTGCTCCTATTCCTTGAAATCTTCCCATGATCTTTCTGCTCCGCTCCGGAGGGAAGAAACTCTGAATGTAAGAAATCAGAAAGATCAACACACAGAGCAATACCGTGATTTTAATCGTGTCATAAATGAAGAACTGTATGCTGCCGCCAATCCGACTATCTAAATTAAGCCCGACCATAAGCAGCAATTTCTCAATCAAAGCATTCAGCCACTTCATCCCAAGGATCTGATCCTGAATAAAAGTCCACATTACGCAAACCTCGCTTTCGTTTGATTTGCTATTCGTACAAGCAGGAGCATGACGGGTACCTCCGTTAAAACGCCTACTGTGGTTGCGAGAGCTGCAGGGCTTGTCGTGCCAAATAGCGCAATCGCCACAGCCACGGCAAGTTCAAAGAAATTTGATGCACCTATCATCCCGGCAGGAGCTGCAATATCATGCGGTAATTTCAGTAGCTTGCTTGCTCCGTAAGCGATAAAGAAGATCAAAAAAGTCTGAATGGTCAGCGGCACCGCGATCAAAAGAATGTGAAGCGGATTAGACAGAATCGTCTCTGCCTGTGAACTGAAGATAATAACCAACGTTAACAGCAGCCCTATCGTTGTAGCATTGTCGAACTTGTAGATAAAAGTACCCTCAAAGTAATCCGCCCCTCTTTGCTTCACGACCATCACCCTCGTCAGGATTCCGCCTGCAAGCGGAATCACGACAAACAGAAAGATGCTGATAAAGAGCGTGCTGTACGGAACTGCTACATTAGAAACACCTAAAAGAAATTTAACGATGGGAACAAAAGCCACAAGGATGATGAGGTCATTCGTTGCCACCTGTACGACCGTATAAGCAGGATTTCCTTTTGTAAGCGTACTCCACACAAAAACCATCGCCGTACATGGAGCAGCACCTAAAAGCACAGCTCCGGCAAGGTATTCCGTTGCCAATTCCTTAGATATGAAAGCTTTAAATACGACAAACAAAAACAGATAAGCAATTCCATACATGGTAAACGGCTTGATCAGCCAGTTCGTCGCCCATGTGACAAGCAGCCCTTTCGGATTCTTCCCAATCTGTTTTACGCTTTGAAAATCTACTTTCATCATCATGGGATAAATCATGATCCAGATGAGAATAGCGATAGGAATCGAAATGCCGGAAATCTGTAATCTGCCGAGTGTGGCAGGCACAGCCGGGACAAAATGTCCGATCGCTACTCCTATAACCATGCATAGCAGCACCCACACAGAAAGATACCGCTGAAATGTATTAATGCCTTTGCTTTGATTGCTCATGACCTCGCCTCCATTAATTCTATACATTGAAATGTATCTATATATAGCCTTTATATAGGCAATCCTAAAGGACTACCTATGAATGATAGATATCGATTACTTCTTTTCCTTGCATCCGCAGGATACGCTGCTGTCTGTTTCACAGTCACATCTTGCGTAGGAACCGATCATTTCCCGGAAATCTTTTACACCGTCTGCGGAGATCGAGTAATGCACCCATTTTCCCTCTTTGTAGTAATCAACAAGGCCGCTGTTTGCAAGAATCTTCATGTGATGCGAAAGAGTCGGCTGCGTGATATTCAGTTCCTCCAGCAGATCACATCCGCACTTTTCTCCATGCTGGAGCGCAAGCATGATCGCAAGGCGATTTTCATCTGTGAGCGCCTTTATTTTTTTAGCATCTTCTCTGAATCCCATGATTTTCACCTCCGGGAGATGTAAATATTATATCCGTCACATTCACAGTTGTCAATTCGTGAATGTAATATTCTTTCAAAAATCTTCCCGCCTCTGATGGCAGTGTGCACTGACCCCCAAAAGTTGGACTAAGAAATCCAACCTTTGGGGGTCAGTGCTTGCGGTGCCTTGATTTGTGCTTCTCATTTGGAAGGTTTCTGAAGATCCGGGGTGTAAGTACCATTAGCATAAAGGGCATCCATAATGCGGCCGAAGTAGGCACAGTTGACATCACTGCCACCGCGATTTTGCACCCCATTGACCATAACGGTCATCATCAATTGCGGTTTTTTCTGGTCGTAACCGACGAACCAGCCCAAGTTAATGCTGCCGTCCGGTCCCACTTCTGCGGTGCCGGTTTTCCCGGTCATGGCCGCATAAGACCGGTCCGCAACCGGATGGGTGATGGTAATGGCCTCCCGTAAAGCCTGGTTCAAATAGGCCAGATCTTCCGCCTTGACCAATTGGTCAAACCATACCTTGCTTTCTTCATCTAATAAGAGGCGGGGCTGCATAATCTTGCCTCCATTGGCCAAGAGACCGTAGGTCAGCGTCATTTGGTAGGGGGTCATCTGCAGTTGGTATTGCCCGTAGGAGGTATCCGCTACGGCTGTTTCATGGGCTTCATCAATGGTCCCGGTCTGGGTTATCTGACTGGTATCCACCTTCAGCTTGCCGGGGACTTTCACGCCGTAGCCCATCTCGCCCAAGCCCTCTACCAGGCGTTTAGCACCCAGATCCAGGCCGGTGCGGGCGAAGAAAATGTTGTCGGACGACACCAGGGCCTGGTGCAGGTTGATAAACCCGTTAATGGGGGTCACCCGCCGAACCTTATAGCCGCCCCAGCCGACCGGTGGCTGCCAGGTTTCACCGTAAATTTCATAGCCTTTTTCATGATCCAGAACGCCGTCTTTCAGCGCAATCACAGAGGTGTACAACTTTTGCGTAGAACCCGGGGTAAAGGCCATGGCGTATACGCCTCTAAGCGGCGCATAACCTTCTGCAACGGCCTCTTGATAGTCTTCATCGCTCAAGGCCTGGTCTGACCAGTCGTCCGGGTTAAAGGAGGGACTGCTCACCAAGGCCAACATATCCCCGTTTTGCGGATTAGAAGCCACAACGGCCCCATATTCACCAGTAATTTCCGCGTAAGCTGCTTTCTGCACCCGAATGTCCAGGGTGGTATGGATGTCTTTCCCGTCTTCCGGCTCGGTTTTTACCAGAATTTTTTTCGGTTCATCTGAAAGAATGACGGTTAACCCGTTGCGGCCGCTCAAAACATCGTTATAGGCCTGTTCCAGGCCGGCCCGTCCTACCCGGGTACCGACCGGGTATTTTTTATAATGCCCGGCAACCTGCTCGCCTTCAGTCACCGCCCGGACAAAACCCAGGGCCGGGGCGGCAATGTCACCATAAGGGTATTCCCGCCCTTCGGCACCGTCTTTTGCCAGCAGAACGCCATTGCGGTCATAGATGCTGCCCCGGTGGGCCGGTTTACTTTTCACCACCAGGTCATTTTTATCGGTCAAGCCGGGAAACAAGACCTCCGGCTTCCATTGCAATTGCCAGGGCTGGTCCCCCTTACCTGTGGGCAGGAAGACCAGGGCCAGGTCCCGCTTCAAGCTGCCATAGTCACCGGTTAACTCAATTTTACCGGTGTAGACTTTCCGGTCATCGGTGGAGGCGCCACGGTCCAGCTTAAAGTTCTTATACCGGACCTCCTTCAGGGCCAGGGCCTGGTGGACATGATTTTGTCTAGCGGTCATCTCATCCACGCTGTATTTTTCTCGGCTGTTGGGCGTCATAATGGCCTGAATGTCCGTTGGATTGCCTTGTTGCAAGGTCAAAATCATCTCATCGATGGCCGCATCGCTTCCATCGTCAGCACAGGCGGTTAGGCCAAGGGCCAGGCAGGCCAAGAGCCCTGCGGCCATCACCAGCATTAGCGTCTTTTGTAATTTTTTTCTGAAAAACAAGGTCATCTCATCAGCCTCTGATATTGTCTTCCACAATGTCCATCACAACGGCTTTTTTCACTTCTGCCGCTTTCTCATCCCCCAAAAGGGCCGCCACCAGGGACAGGCTGAAATAACCTGCCGCACCGGCACCACGGGAGGTAATCACCCGGTCATCAACGACCACCGTATCCGTTTTAAAAGCCCCCTTGCTCACCAGCTTGTCTTCCACGCCGGGGAAACAGGTGCAGGCGCGACCTTTCAGCAAGCCGGCCTTTTCAAGAACAATCGGTCCTGCACACAGCGCCGCCACAAAGTCTCCCTGGGCATAAACCTTCTGCAGGAGGCTGATCACGCCCGGGTTGGCGGCCAGGTTCGGCGCCCCCGGCAGGCCACCGGGGATTACGACCATGGCGTATTCTTCCGCTTGGATATCCTCTAAAAAAGTATCCGCTTGAACGATGACCTGGTGGGCGCTTTCTACAGCAATATCTTCCACCGTAGACACCACATCCACGGTTACACCGGCACGGCGCAAATAATCCACCGGTGTCAGCGCTTCCACCTCTTCATAGCCGGGGGCCAACAATACACATACGCGCTTATCCATTCCGTTTCCTCCTTATATATCCTTTGTATATCCTTTTTATATCCTTTGCGAATCCGCAAGTTACTCAATCATCTTTTATTATAGCGAATGCCCGGCAAAAATGCCATTGCCCGCCCACCATCGCCACAAAAAAAGTGCCCTCTCGGGCACTGAAAAGCGATTAGAGTTCACCGTTTTTATAGCGGGTAAAATAAGACTTGGTTTCTTTAAGCACCACACCGGACAGCATAAAGACACCAATCAAGTTCGGAATGGCCATTAAACCGTTGAGCGTATCGGCAATGTCCCATACCAGGTGCAAACCACCGACGGACCCTAAGAAGACAGCCGCCACGAACAGCAAGCGGTAGCACAGGGATGCCTGGGCCGTGTATTTCGTCTTGCGGAATAAGTATTCCACCGCCTTGTCCCCATAGTAGGACCAGCCGAAAATCGTCGAAATGGCAAAGAGGGACAGGCCCACGGTCAGACCGATACCGCCGATATTGCCCGGCAAGCCATGTTGGAAGGCGGCAAGGGTTAAATCAGCCCCTTCTAGGTCGGGATTTTCCCAAATAAATTTCCCTTGGGGATCTACAGTGGTCAAAATAACCAAAGCCGTCATGGAGCAGACCACAATGGTGTCCACAAACACTTCAAAAATCCCCCACATGCCCTGCTCAACCGGTTCTTTCGTTGAAGAAGCGGCGTGGGCAATGGGTGCCGACCCTAAACCGGCTTCATTGGAGAAAACCCCGCGGGCAACACCGTAACGAATGGCCAGCAACAAGGTGTAACCAACGCCACCGCCTAAAACAGATTGGGGGGCAAAGGCACAGGTGAAAATCAATTTAAAGGCATCCGGGATATGCGCCAGATGCGTCCCTAAAATAATCAAGGAAAAAATGATATAAAAGGCCGCCATCCCCGGTACGATAACTTCTGTCACCCGGGCGATGGACTTGATCCCGCCGATGATGACCACTGCCACGATACCGGCTAAAATAATGCCGGTCACCGTCGTGCTGACGCCAAAAGAGGTCTTGACCGCCCCGGCAATGGAGTTGGCCTGGGTCATATTCCCAATGCCGAAAGAAGCAAAGCCGGCAAAGAAGGCAAAGGCAACACCCAACCAAGGCAATTTTAAGCCATTGGTGATGTAGTACATGGGCCCGCCGACGTACTCACCGCGCACATTCTTTTCACGAAATTTAACCGCCAGGACGATTTCCGAATACTTGGTCATCATCCCCAAAAGGGCCGATACCCACATCCAGAAAACAGCCCCCGGCCCCCCAATGGTGATGGCCGTCGCCACGCCGACAATATTCCCTGTGCCGACGGTTGAGGCCAGCGCCGTAGAGACCGCTTGAAACGGGCTGATGTTGTGCTCTTCTTTTTGGTGGGCTCTTTTATCACCAAAAACGGAGCCGATTGTTCTCTTCATGGCAAAGCCAAAATGACGAAACTGAATAAATCCGCCACGAACAGACAAGTACAGGCCGGTCCCGAGCAAAAGCGTTAACATCACCGGGCCCCACACAAAAGCACCAATCTTACTGTTGATCAGTATGAGTAAATCCATGCCAATTCCCCCTTTAATCTAACCTACCCCCTGCTCAAAGCAATACAGTTCAACGGTAAAATCATCACAATTTCCCGTTGAAAGTATTTTCGCAAAATTTTATGTCCACGTCAAGGGGTATTTCGTCTTTTTGAGGCGAATTTTGACTTTATTTTTTCACAATAAGCGTATTTTATAGTGAAATACCTCTTATTATGCATTTTATTTGAGCCTTTTTCTCTTTTATGTGGTTCTGTTTTCGTTTGTTTCAACAATTTTTTCGATCTGACAAGGTACAAGGGCATAAAAAAACGCCCCTCTTACAAGGGACGTCACAGTATATTAAATCATTAAAAAACAACAGCTTTTAGTCTGGCAAAACGATAGGCAAGTGTGTTCAGGATATGCATGGAATAAAACAAGCGCAGACCTCCTTTTAATTGCCACCTTGCAACACTTTATGACACTATTATTATACCATGAATCGACCGCTTGTAAATCACCTCAGCCCCTTTTTTCTAATTTTGGTCACGACTTTACCGGACCGGGCAGCGGCAGGCCGGTTGCCCAATATTTTGTCGGGATTGAGTTGACAGGGCGCTTAAAACTCTCTACCATATTAGGTATCTTTGCATAGAGGAGTATTGTATGACCCTACCCATTTCATCCGTTCAACGGATTATTGATGCCCTTCTAGGTTGGTACGACGCCAATGCGCGGGCCTTGCCCTGGCGGACCAGCGGAGAGCCTTACCACATTTGGATTTCCGAAGTCATGCTGCAGCAAACCCAAGTGGCCACCGTCATTCCCTATTATGAGCGCTTCTTAGAAGCCTTTCCAACGGTGGAGGCCCTGGCGGCGGCAGACCAAGACCAGGTCAATAAGCGCTGGGAGGGCCTGGGCTATTACAGCCGCGCCGCCCATCTCAAGGCGGCTGCCGAGGCCCTTGTGGCAGACCATGGCGGTGAATTGCCGGATACGGCCGGTGACCTGATCCGTTTACCGGGCATCGGGCCCTACACAGCAGGGGCCATTGCCTCCATCGCCTTCGGTGAACGGACGCCGGCGGTAGACGGCAATGTCATGCGTATTCTAAGCCGCTTTACGGCCGATGAAACGCCTGTCAACACCGGCAAAAGCCGGGCCCATTATACACCGATCGCCGCCAATTTGCTGCCGGCACACCGGCCGGGCGATTTCAACCAGGCCCTCATGGACCTGGGCGCCATGATCTGCACTCCAAAGGCGCCGAACTGCCCCGCCTGTCCCTGGCAAGCCTATTGTGCTGCCAATAAAGAGGCCCTGCAAGGGGACCTGCCCAAGCGAGAAAAAAAAGCCCCGCGTAAAATTGAATCCCACACAGTCTTTGTTTTGCGGTATAATAACAAGGTGTATGTGCGACGCCGACCGGCCAAAGGCCTTTTGGCCGGTCTTTGGGAATTTCCCCACCTGCCGGTCCACCTGTCAGCAGGAGAAGCTGAGGCCCAGCTGCAGGAAAAAGGCTTTTGTCCCACGGCCCTTAGGGATTTGGGCCGCGCCAAACACCTTTTCACCCACTTGGAATGGCGGATGCAGGCCTATATGGTCACCTGTGCGTCTGCCCCACTAGGGCCTGAAGGCGCTTGGGTGGACCGTCCCACATTGATAAAGGATATCAGCTTACCCGGTGCCTTTGCAGCCTGGCGTCAAGCCTTATTAAACGAAACCGATTTTTAGGAGGCATCATGAAGACCTTAAAGTCCATTCTGGTCGCTATCTTGCTGGTCTTGGCCATCATCGCCGGGGCAGCCTTTGCGGCCTATACTTTTTTTCCGAAAGCGCCGGCTGCTTCGGAGAAAGACGAAGAGCCCTTGTCTGCCGACACCAGCTATAATATTCTGCTTTGCGGGACGGACGGCACCCTGGAAAATGCCGACGTTATGGTGCTGGTCACCTTTGACCCGGCAAAGAAAACCGTAAAACTTCTTTCTTTGCCCCGCGACACCATGAGCAATGCAGACCGGGGCATCCCCAAATTAAATGCGGCCTACAGCCACCACCATTTGGCGGACATTGCCCAGACCAAAAAAGAAATCACCATGCTCACCGGCCTTTCCATTGACCGGTATGTGGTCACCACCTTTGAGGGCTTTGAGCACGCCATTGATGCCTTGGGCGGGGTGCCCATGAAGGTCCCCTTTGACCTCTACTACCTGGACCCCTACCAGGACCTGGAAATCGATATTAAAGCCGGCCAGCAGGTCTTAAACGGCAAAAAAGCGCTGGGATTTGTCCGCTACCGCGCCGGGTATGCCGGCGGGGACCTGTCCCGCATCCAAGCCCAGCAGCTCTTCTTTAAGGCCCTGGCCAAGACCCTTTTGAGCCCGGCCAACATCACAAAAATTCCAGCTTTGGCCAATGTGGTTTCAAAGGACATGTCCACAGATATGACCCTGTCTGAAATGCTGTGGTTCGGCAAACAGCTGCATGGAATAGACCTGTCCGGAAAATCCATGAAGATGTTCATGTTGCCCGGAACACCCGATTACATTGATGAAATTTCCTACTATATTCCCTCCCGCCAGGGCATTGTCAATATGCTGAATAAGGAATACCCTAAGGCTAGCCCCTGGACCGGCGATGAACTGGACTTGGTCAGCTACGCCGACACCACCCCGGTGACCTATGGGTACGGCAGCGACCAAACGCAAAACTTGCCGGAACTGAACGCCCCCAGCGAGGGAGAAAATGCCGATTCTCCGACAGGAGAGGCGCCGCCCCAAGGCCAACCTGCCGCCAACTATGGCTACGGCAACGCCTATGTGCCGCCGGCCGAAACCAATACCAATGCCCCGGCCCGCGGTTATACGGAAGTTCCTGAAGCCGCCGTGGCACCGGCAGAAGAAGCTCCCAGCGCATAAGACCAGAAAAGCCGCCGGGCGTCCTGAATCTTGGACGCCCGGCGGCTTTCTGCTGGGATTTTTTTGTAAAGGTCAGCAGGCGGCCCTATTGACGGGCCGCCTGCTGCTTGTATTTAGTTTTCTTCCATGATGATCGGCAGGATCATGGGTCGACGCCGGGTCTGTTCAAACAAGAATTTTCCCAAGGCATCCCGCAGGCTTCCCTTAATGGAAGACCAATCGGTGACCCCTTCCGCCATACATTGGCCCAAGGCCTTATCCACCCGTTTACGGGCTTCGTTCATCAGCTCATCCGCTTCGCGCACATAGACAAAACCGCGCGAAACGATATCCGGTCCGGCAAGAACTTTACGATTTTTACGATTTATGGTTGCCACCACAATTAAAATGCCGTCTTCTGACAATTGCTTGCGGTCGCGTAAGACAATATTGCCCACATCGCCAACGCCCAGCCCGTCAATGAGAACGCGACCGGCCGGCACTTTGCCGCTCAAGGCGATGCGGTTTTTATTAGCGGTCACCACCGAGCCGATTTCAGACACGATGATGTTTTTAGAAGGAATCCCGACTTCTTCAGCCAATTTGGCATGGTGCTCCAGCATCCGGAATTCCCCGTGAACCGGCATGAAGTATTTCGGTTTGACCAGGTTCAGCATCATTTTTAACTCTTCCCGGCAAGCGTGACCGGAGGTGTGCACATTGGCATCTCGTCCGGAAATCACATCTGCACCGAGCTTGCACAGCATATCAATGACATTGCTGACCAATTTCTCGTTGCCGGGAATCGGGTTTGCCGAGAAAAGAACCGTATCCCCCGGTTTGATCCGCACCTGACGATGCTCACTGTTGGCCATGCGGGACAAGGCCGCCATCGGCTCACCTTGGCTGCCGGTGGTCAACAAGACCAGTTGATTGTCCGGATACCGGCTCATTTCGTCCATTTCTATGAGCGTATGGGGCGGAATGGTCAAATAGCCCAGCTCGCTGGATACGGTGACGTTGTTGAGCATAGATCGTCCGGTAATCGCCACCTTGCGCTTGTTGGCAGCAGCAACGTTCAGAACCTGCTGCACCCGGTGTACATTGGACGCAAAAGTAGCCAGGATAATCCGCCCTTTCACGTGCGGAAAGAGTTTTTCAAAGGTATCCCCGATGGCCGATTCGGAAGTGGAATAACCGGGGCGCATCACATTGGTCGAATCACTCATCATGACCAAGACGCCCTGGGAGCAGACCTCCGCAATGCGTTGAAAATCGGTTGCCCGCCCATCCACCGGCGTCTGGTCAAACTTAAAGTCGCCGGTGTGGAAGACAATCCCAAGTGGCGTATGGATGGCCAGGGCCACCGCATCCGGGATGGAGTGGCAGGTGTGGATCATATCCACCTTGAACCCGCCCACCTTAAAGGCCTCCCCGGGCTTAACCACCACCAGGCGCTGCTTGCCCAGGCCCCGCGCTTCTTTTAATTTCCGCTCAACCATACCGATGGTCAGCCGGGTCCCGTAAACAGGCACGGGCAATTCCCGTAAAACGTATGGCAAGGCGCCGATGTGGTCCTCGTGTCCGTGGGTCAAGACAATACCCTTGACCTTATCTCGGTTATTTGCCAAATAGGTGATGTCCGGAATGACCACGTCTACACCCAAAAGATCTTCATCTGGGAACGCCATTCCTGAATCAATCACAAGAATCTCATCTTTATACTCGATGGCCGTCATATTCTTCCCAATTTCTTCTAATCCGCCCAAGGGAATAATCTGTACGCCATCATTTTTTTTCGGTTTTGAAATAATGAAACCTCCTCTTTATTTAATTCTGCCGACCGGAATTTCAGCTAATCATATTATAATCAATTGACGCCGCAGGTGCAAGCAAGCAGGCCCTGCGGCGTCAATTGAATGATCAATTCCTGTAAAAATTTGCCCTAGGCGCGTTTGATCCGCCCCTCTTTCCGCGCGTGCGGCTGAGGTAAATCGCCCTTGGCATAGCCCAGGATGCAATTGCCAACGCCCCGGTAATGTTCCGGCACGCCCCATTTTTTCAAATAGGCCTTGCCCTCCGGTCGATCAAAAACTTCCATGGCCCGGTTGATCCAGCAGGCACCTAAGCCCAGCGCATGGGCTGCGTTTAACAAATTGCCCATCACCAAAGAGCCATCCTGCAACCAGTTCTTTTGTTCCGGATCTGCCAAAACCACAATACAGGTGGGCGCCCCGTAAAAGGGCGAGCCCTTACCGCCGGTCATGGCCTCAGCGTTTAATTTTTCCAAGTCAGCCAGGGTCTCTTCATTTTGAACAACCACCATCATCGGCAATTGGTTGTCCCGCGCGGTGGGCGCATACAGGCCCGCTGCCAGCACCTTTTGCAACAAGTCTTCCGGCACCTGCCGGTCTTCATAAGCCCGCACCGATCGGCGGGTCAATAAACTTTCATAAGCGGATGTCATCTCACGCGCCTCCTTACTTGTCTTGGTCACAAGTGTCCTATTTAATCATTATACCCCTTTAAGCATTTTTTAAACCTACCGGTCTCTTCCAGGCCCTAGTCCATCGGGCCCTTCGCCATAAAAAAACGGCCCGCCTGGCGAGCCGTTGATCCTTAAAAATAGCTGTGCATCCCGGGCAAGAGGAAGGTCACGCCCAGCATGGTGAAGACCACCACCGCAAAGCCGAAAATCGAAAAATAGGCAGCCTTCCGCCCCTTCCATTGGCGCGACCGATAGCCGTGCAAGGCCACTGCATAAATCAGCCAGGTAATGAGCGCCCAGGTTTCTTTCGGATCCCAGCTCCACCAGCTGCCCCATACCTCTTCTGCCCAAACGGCGCCGGTGATCAAAAGAAGGGTTTGAAAGATAAAGCCCATGACGATGCTTTTATGGCCGACAAGGTCATAGTGGGCCGCCAATTCACCCTCCCCCTTGGCCTTGGTCAAATAAAGAAGGGCCATAACAAAGGCTAGGCCAAAAGAGGCATAAGCCACGATGGACGTCAGCACATGGGCCGTCAGCCAAACGCTCTTGAGCGCCGGCATAATCGGATCATCCGAATGGGGGATGGTATGGGCCAGGGCCAGGGTCAGAAAGGCCGACAGGGACAGCACCATGGTAATCAGCACCCCGGGCAAATGGCGGCGCAGCGGCAAAGCCATGGCCGCCAAGGCAAAGGCCAGGGCCACGCAAAATTCATACAGGCCGGTTAGCGGGACACGACTCAGCGTCACCCCACGTGTGATCAGGCCCAGCAAGGTCAGGGCAGCAAAGGCCATTAACGCAAAATCCGCCAGCCTGCCAAATTTTTCAGGCTGAGTCCAAAAGGCCAGCACCGACAAAAGAACGGCCAGGGCGCCAACCCCTGTCGCAAGATACAATATCACATCAGCCATGGCGGTCTCCTTTCTTCAGACGGATCTCATCCATATAACGCAGGAAAAGGCCCGCCAACGCCAAAATAAAACTCACAAACACCACCGGAATGCCGCAATCGTATTTCACCCGCAAGCCGGTGTAAGGCACATAGTCATCAAAACTGATTTGCAGGTTGCCGATCATACTTTTGCCGTTTTTTTGCAGCAACCGCATGTCCACCGGCTGGCCGTTGGCCTGAAGCGCCACTGCCAGATAAGGATTTTTCGGCGCTGCGGTGACGGATTTTAAGCTCCGGCTTTCCACATCATAATTGGGCACAAAAATCTGCGCCAGTGATTGGCCCTCCTTCAGCGGAAAGTCTTGACCTTCACGCAAGGCATATTTTTTTGTCCCATCTAAGCTGCTGACCTTTCCATGCACTTCCCAGCCGTATTTTTCTTGATAAATTTTAATAAAACCATGGCGATAGGGATGGTTCACAGAGATCTGCTCCTTGGTGCGCTTCCCCTTCCGGTCGGTAAAGGCCAAATCGGTAATATATTGGGAGGCAGACCCGTTGTCATACCAGTCAATGGTGAATTTGTCCACCTGAACGGTCGTCCCGGCAAGGGCGCCTTCCGTGAGTTTGGCTGTTTCCCCCCTGACCAGGGACACATCTTCCGTGGCACCGGTGGCCATGTTCAAAAGCGCGCCTGCCACGAGCAAGACCAGGGACAGGTGCAAGATGACCGACCCGATGAGCCGGCGGTTTTTCCGTCCACGCAACCGCATCAGGCTGCAGAGGACCAGGTAAACACAGAGCAAAATCCCCAGAAAGATAAACCAAGGGCTGTGGTAAATATCGGTCAGACCGGTGGTCATTAAAAAGTGGCCAATTCGATTCCCATAATGGAAGGTGTAAAATTCCGCACTTTGCTCTTGAGCAATAAAGGTTCCCAGCGCCGCAATGGCACTGAGAACCAGCAAAAAACCTATAGCGACCTTCATATTCAGAAGGCGGCTTAATATCGTTCTTTTCATATCAGCCTACTTATCTTCCTTATTTTTTTCCGTATCATCAGCTTTGGGCTGGTCGCTGGAAATTTCCGGCAAGGTTCCGCCGGCTTCTAGAATGGCCTGCTGGGCCAACTTAGTTGCTTCTTGACAGAGGTCAATGCCCCGCGCCAAGTCGGAATAAGATTGCTGCGGGTTGTGGAAGCCGAACCCGTTGGTCACCATGACGCAGTCCATATAATACTGGCCTTCCCGGTGTAACCGCTGCGCCCGGGTCACTTTATCTTTGTCCACACCGGGCAAGTCTTTGGCAACAGCCAGGGTCTTGATGGTTTCGGTCACCGCTGCCCCGGCCCGGTCTTCCATGGATTTCGTTTGGTCCTGGATGCTCTTCACCCGTCCCAGGAGCCAGTCTTTGCTTTCCCGGTGGCAGGTCAAGCAGCTTTGTTCCATGGTATCCAGCGGACTGCCCACATTGTGCGTGGAAATCTTTTGGTTACCAATCTTCATATAAGGCATATGGCAATCGGCACAGGATACCCCGGCGCTTTCATGGGTGGAATTCTTAAAGTATTCGTATTCCATGTGGCGGGGTTTGATCAAGGGCGTACCGGAATCCGGATGGACCCATTCGCTAAAGTTAATGCTGTCATAGTATTTGATCTGCTCTTCCGCCGTCAAGCCTTCCTTCCAGGGGAAGGTCACCTTATTGGTTTCCGGTTGGAAATAGTAGGTCACGTGGCACTGGGCGCAGACCAGGGTCCGTTTTTCCTGACGGCTGGCCTGGCTGACGTCAATGCCCCGGGCTTTCATAGCCTCTAAGAAGGGCGGTTGACGCAAGGCCAATTCAGACGGGTCATCCGTTTCATGGCAATTGTAGCAACCAACGGTATTGGTCAATTGATCGTTGATTTTATGGAAATCCATCGAATAATATTTATCCCCGTATTTCTCAATCAAGCCGGGAATTTGGCTGGATTTACAGGTGTTGCAGGCAGCCTGTTTCGCCTTCCAACGGTTCTCATTAATGTGCCGAATATCGTCCAGCATATAGGCATGGCCACGAGGTTCGTTGAATTCTTCAGCGTAACCGGTGCCCTTGTACATCAATTTCATATACGGATGCGACTCAAAATGAGAGGGGTGGTCCGTATTATCTTTTGTTTGTTCAAATGTCTCAAACTGAGCCGGATAATTGGCCTTCCAGGCTTCGTTATTTTCCTGTTCTTCAGCGGAAATCGGCTTAATGACCGTTTGCTTCAGCTCCGTATTATGGCCAAAAAAGAGCCCGGCGCAAACGCCGACCACAATCGCCACCACCACTGCCGACAGGGCTAAAAGCGCCCCCTTACCTCTGCCTTTCATGAATCCATACCTCCTTTAATCATCGTATGCGCCGCTTCAAATGCCGCCAACTCGGCCGCATCTGCCTGAGATGCACCATCCTCACCTGTCGATTCAGGCGCAGCCGGCAGCCCTTGCCCCTGATCAACATACTTTAAATCTACATTGGTCATATTGGGCTTAATGGCATGCGGTGTATTGCGATGACAATCAAAACACGCTTTGCCGCCGTCTGTCATGGTATCGCCGATTTCCTCTAAAATTCCCTTGTGGCAACGCACGCAGTTTTCCTGAATAACGCGTTTGGCATGATCGGAAGCATGAATCTCATAGGGATCTTTATTACGAATAACGCCTATGAGGTCAACCGTCCCGGTCCAGGCTTTGTCAAAAGCGCCCCGCACCAAGTGGTGGGGTACATGACAATCGCCACAAGTGGCATTGAGGCGGTGGGCAGAATGGACATAGGTCTCCACTTGCGGGTCCATGACGTGACAGGAGCCACAGAAGTCCGTCCCGTCAAGGCCTAGGGCCGGTATTTTAAGACATAACATAAGTAAGAATAGCACCGCCAGGCCTGCCGTAAGGCCCCCCAAGATTTTGAGACGCAAAGATCTTTTCACTGCCATCACCTCCATCTCCACGCGAATCTATTTATATTAAGAATAATTCTACGAATATTATTTGTCAATGATGATAAAAGACTTCATGTTTTTGCTGGAGTTATAAAAATAACTCCCTTGCCTAGCTCTTGTCTTTTTTTCTTAATCTTTTTGGCCTACTGACCTGTTTTTGACCATAAAGAGCCCCTGGCCGATAAAGGCCAGAATGACCGTCAAGAGGTAAAAGACCCGCCCCGGGTCCCGGTTCAAGACGGCTGTCGACCGGTCCGGCAAAATCTGCACCTGGACCTTGCCGGCCTGCCAGCGGTCACCGCCGGACAAACCGCCATGCCAGGTAATCCCCTCTCCATTGGTCAGGGCCAGGTCATCTCGCCCGGCTTGCAGTTGCCAGCCGGCAAAATCTCCCTCCAGCTGTCCTGTCCCCAACAGGTCGATACTTTCCTGGGCCCCCAGGCCCAAGGTGCAAAGCTGCGCCAGAAAAAAGGCCAGTCCTGCCGCACAGAAAAAGGCCTGTACCAGCTCTCTTTTCCGCACCGCGCCGACCGTCGCTCCACAGGCCGCTAAAAAGGCCAGCCCAGAAAGGGCCAGCATAGCCAGCAGCCAGGGCTCTGCTAAGGCGCTCAGGCCTTCCCGGCCGGGCAGGTTGGCCTCATTCAACCCGCATACCGCCATGGCCGCTAACAACCAAATAATGACCGTCAGGCCAAAAATGCGATTGCAGACCCGGCCGAACTTGTTCCATCCCGTCACCTGTAAATCCCCCTTGTCTTTGCTGCCCGGCCAACCAGCCCTGACCAGGGCTGCTGACCCCTTGCTCTCAACAGTTCATTTATCGCCAATCGCCAACTGCCTCCCTTACGGCGCAAGGCAATCGACACAGTGGTAGATGTCCTTTTCCTGGATAAAATCAATAAAGCGGTCCGTCATCCGTGCGGTCAGTCCCCACAAGTTGTAACCACTGTCGGTCATATCGTAAAAGCCCACCACGTGGTTGCGCCGCTTCCATTTATAATTTTCCCCGCCGGGCAGGCGGGCGGTGGGAAAGTCATCGCTGTAGGTGGCTTGAAGGCCCGTTTCATAGTACTTGGGCGGATGGCTGCACAACCAGGATAGGGGCAAGGCGTACACCTCTTCCACCTCATCCGGATTGGGTTCAAGGGTCAGCGGCGTTTTACCCGTGATGATACCGACGAAGCAATAAATCAAGGCCGTCTCTGTGACCACAAAATCCATTTCACCGATGATGACAATATCCTCCCGCGCCACATTCAGCTCTTCTACGGCCTCGCGAATGGCCGCATCAGACGGGCATTCGCCGGGCTCAATCGCTCCGCCGGGAAAGGAGGTTTCACCGGGTTGGGAAATGTGGGCGGCCCGTACTTCATAGAGGATGGACCATTGGTCGTTGACCCGCACCAGCGGCAAAAGCACCGCAAAATGCTGGCGACGGCCGAGAGGGCGCGGCTCATATTGATTTAAATCCTGCGCCAAGGCATTCACAAAATCATCCATGTCATCCCTCCTTTACTGTCTATAATAGCACGGAAGCCGGGCAACCGCCACAAGGCCATCGATTGTTTTCGCAATAATTTGATAAGCTTTCAGTAAACCCCCTCCCCGTATTCAGGGCAAAAAAATAAAAGCCCCTGTGGAGGCAAGGGCTTTTACAGCAATGTTGGATCAGCCAACACGTTTGGAGGTGAGAAGGTCACAACCTTCAACAAAGAGGAGTATAGAGGTGTTGAAATTAGGTATCCCTAACTTCTGAATAAAGAATACCAGATTCCATTTCAGTTGTCAACAGCTAACTTCAATTTTTTTATGATTTTTTTTCACTTTTTTTGTCTTTTCCCTCCAGTCAGCTTAATTATAGGGATAAAACGGTTGACCCGCCGGCAGTAGGCCATGTAGTCCTGCCCGAATTTTTCTTTCAACCACCTTTCCTCTGTAAAAATCATCAGGACCGTTAAGTAGGCCCAGAAAATAAATGGACACAAGAGCAGCCAGGCATTCCCGACCATTAGTAAGATTCCGGTCAGCAAACCGGCGAATGCCGTATAAATCGGATTGCGCACCAGGGCATAAGGACCGGTCGTCAGCAGGCGATTGTCACGAATCGCTTGGCTGAGCTGTTGACCGATGACCGCCGCCAGCCATAGGCCGACGCTGGACAGGGCCAAGCCCCCGCCACTGAGGCGCAGAAGTCTTTTCCCCCTGCGAAGGTCCCCGGAGCGAAGCAGGCCCTTGCTTCTTAAAAGCAGCCCTAGCGCCGTTACCAAAAAACAGCCGCCGACATACAGGGGACCGACCCCAAAAATCGGTAACTGTTTTTTTCTTTCAACCATACTAATCCCTTCTTACCTAAAAAAGTTGCTGAAAGATAGCGGCCGGACCGGCAAAGCCTTCCGCTTTCGCTGCCTCCAGCCGGGTGATGCCATCGGTCAAGTCCCTTTCGCTGTAATAAACAGTTTCTAAGAAAAGGCCTTGGGCCGGTGCCGTGTTGCCGCCGTCTGTCCGTTTGCCGGAGGCCAGGGCTTTGGCGAAAAGGCCAGCAGGCTTTCGCCCGACGGCCTCGTCCAAGGCGGTTCCGACCAGGTTGCGCACCATTTTCCGCAGGAAGCCGTCACCGATCAGGTAAACGCTCACGTAGTCTCCCCGGACCAAGACCCGGATGCGGTACAAGGTGCGGTCATAGGTCAGGGTGGTGGCCCCACGGCCACAGAAGCCACCGAAATGATGGGCCCCTTCCGCTTGGGCCAAAACCGCTGCCAACCGATCACAATCCACCGGCTGCACTTCATGGGCCAGGTACATGTGCCCGATGGCAGGCAGGCGGCGGCCCGTATACAGGTGGTAGCTGTAGCATTTGCCAAGGGCATGCTTGCGGGCGTGAAAGGAGGGTTGCACTGCAGCGACAGCGGTGGCGGTAAGGTCTGCCGGCAAATACCGGTTGACCGCATAGAGCAGGCCATCCGCTGTAATCCGCCGCTCCGTGTCAAAATGAAAGACCTGCCCTTTGGCGTGCACGCCGGCATCGGTGCGCCCGGCGGCGTGAATGCCGATCGGCTCGGCTAAAAGTTTGGTCAGCCGGGTCTCCAGTTCCCCCTGGACCGTGCGCAAGCGCTCATCCGCTTGCCGCTGGAAACCATGAAAGCCGGAGCCGTCATAGGCGATGGTGACTTTAAAGCGCTGCATAGTAAGCCCCCACCCGCGATACAAGAGCCGCCAGGAGAAAGACCACACCGATGGCAAAGGCCACCCGGTCCAGGCGGGTATAGGACAATTCCCGCAGGCGGGTCCGCCCCTCGCCCCCATGATAACAGCGGGCCTCCATGGCCAAGGCCAAGTCATAGGCCCTTTGCAAGGCGGATAAAAAAAGCGGCACCAGGATTGGCAGCAAGGCCTTGGCCCGCCGTAAAAGGCCGCCTGATTCAAAATCTGCGCCACGCGCCGTTTGAGCTTTCATGATCTTATCTGTTTCTTCTAAAAGGGTGGGGATAAACCGCAAGGCAATGGTCATCATCATGGCCAGTTCATGCGCCGGCACCCCAATTCTGCGAAAGGGCTTGAGCAGGGCTTCAATGGCCTCAGTCAGCATCATGGGGGTGGTGGTCAGGGTCAGGACGCTGGTGATCAAGACCAGGAGCACCAGCCGGGTACACATGATAAAGGCCATGTAAAGGCCCTGCTCTGAAATGTGCAAAAACCGCCATTGCCAAAGGTAATGGCCGGGGGTTAAAAACATCTGCATCAGGGCCGTAAAGGCAATGATCAAAAAGAGGGGTTTAATCGCCTTGAAATAATAGCGCACCGGCACCTGCGACAACCGCAGCACCACCAGGGCCGCCCCGATGACCAAGGCAAAACCCGGGGCTGTTTTGACCACAAAGAGGGAAATCATAAACAGCAAAATGCAGATGATTTTCGTCCGCGGATCCAGCCGGTGCAAGAGCGACCGCCCTTCCACATATTGCCCGATGGTTACATCAAAGGCCATCCGTCTCCCCCTTTCTCTCCGCCAAGGCTGCCACAATCGCCCGGCGGGCACCGTCTATCGTAATGGCATCCGTCTCTACCGGCAGCCCTGCCGCCTTTAAGCGCCGGAGCAACATGGTCACCTGGGGCACGCCCAGTCCCATCTCCCGTAAGGCCTCTTCATGGCGGAACACCGCCTGCGGCGTATCATCAAAGGCCACCTGACCGCCGTTCATCACGATAATCCGCTCTGCATAATCGGCCACATCGTCCATGGAATGGCTGACCAGCAGGATGCCCATGCCGGCTTCCCGGTGCAGCCGCGTCACATTTTCCAAGACCCGGTCACGCCCCAAGGGGTCCAGGCCGGCCGTCGGTTCATCTAAAATCAGGTACTTGGGCCGCATCGCCAGAACGCCGGCCAAGGCCACCCGGCGCTTCTGACCGCCGGACAGGTCAAAGGGCGCCCGGGGGGCAAAATAGTCGTAGTCCAGGCCCACCAGGGCCATGGCCTCATGGACCCGCTCGTCAATCTCCGCTTCAGTCAGGCCTTGGTTGCGCGGTCCAAAAGCAATATCCTTGGCCACCGTTTCTTCAAAAAGTTGGTGCTCCGGGTATTGAAAGACCAGGCCCACGCGCCGCTTCACCGCCCGCGCCGCATCGCCTTTTTCCCGGGAATTGACACCGTCAATCAGGACCGCCCCTTCACTCGGCATCAGGAGCGAACCGGCCAATTGCACCAAGGTGGACTTGCCACTGCCCGTATGCCCCACAAGGCCGGTAAAGCTGTTTTCCGAAATGGTTAAGTTTACATTTTTCAGCGCTGCGCGCCCATTGATTTCGTCCCCATAGCGATGGGTCACCTGCTTAAATTCTAACGGCATAGGGCCTCCACCATCTCCTCTGGGGTTAAAATATCTTTCGCCAACCAGGGGCAGTCCGCATGCAAGGCCTGGGCCAATTCAGTCACCACAGGCACATCCAAGTGCAGGGCCTTCAGCTCCTCTACCCGGCTGAAAATGTCCCGCGGCGTCCCTTCCATAACAATGCGGCCGCCCGTCATAACCAGCACCCGGTCTGCCGAAACGGCCTCTTCCATATAATGGGTAATGTTCACCACGCCGATGCCATCTGCCTTGAGCCGCTGCATCGTCGCCATGACCTCTTCCCGGCCACGCGGATCCAGCATGGCCGTCGGTTCATCAAAGACGATGTAGGCCGGCCGCATGGCCAAGACCCCGGCAATGGCCACCCGCTGCTTTTGACCGCCGGACAAGCGGTGAGGCTCTGCATCTTTAAAGGCCGTCATCCGCACCGTTTCCAGAGCCTCTTCAATCCGCTCCAGAATTTTCTCCCGCGGAAGGCCCAGGTTTTCCGGCCCGAAAGCCACATCCTCCATCACCGTGGTCGCCACCAACTGGTTATCCGGATTTTGAAAGACCATCCCCACCTTCTGGCGCACCGCCAGGGTCAGGTTCGGATCCCTTGTATTTAAGCCGTCTACCAAGACCTCCCCTTCTGTGGGGAGGAGGAGGGCATTCAAATGTTTTGCTAAAGTTGATTTCCCGCAGCCGTTGCGCCCCAAGACCGCCACATATTCCCCCGGCGATACTGAGAGGCTCACGCCCCCCAGCGCATCCGGTTGGGTCTCGTCCGCATTGGCATAGCGGTGAACCAATTGGCGCACCTCAATCATATCTATTCTCCGTTCAAGATCAATCATTTTGGATCAGTCCATGTTCCGTTGGTATTTTACCATAGAAAGGCAGGGCATTAAAGGCATTCCCGCCGGTCACCTGCTGTAAATGCTGAGCCGGAAGGCCCAGACCGGACAAGAAAACCGGGCAAGCAGGATTTGCTTACCCGGTTTTCTTGATTTGGGGGTCTTTCATGATAAGGCCCTATGACCAACTGATAAAGGTTTCCCATCTGCACCCGGTCTTGAAGGGCCCTCCTGGGCCAGACCCCACCAGCTTTTGGACCGCCGTTATTAATCTTTATCCATCCGGTCCAATCGGTCTTTGTTTTTGATGGCTTCGTTTAAATCAATGCCTTTCTTAAGGGCTTTATTAAGGACCTTATCTTGGCTGAAGTCCAGCCGATTGCCCTTAAGCGCGCTGCTGTTCTCACCTATAATGGTCTCTTCTCTCAGGCCGTATTCGCTTTTGATGAACTTGTCTTCTTTCACAAGGTTGGACATTTCATGCTTGGTTTCCAGCTCATAAACGTGTCTGGCATCTGAATTGCGATACCTCATATAGATCGTATAGTAAAATATAGGGCCCGATACGAGGAGGAGCCAATAGGCGTTCTTATACTCTTGAAAACTCGTGCCGTTAAAAGTATCCCACCCGGCGACAAGATTAAGGATTAAGGCCCCAATGAGGCTGACAATTTCTACAAGGACGGCACAAAAGAACAGCTTGGTAAAATTAATCGGAACGCTGCCCATGGTTTCCAGGGTTCGCGCGTTAACGGCCACATAGTGCAGCAGATTTTTAGAGTCCTTCTTCTCCATATAGCTGTAAAGCCAAACCGGCAGATAGGCGGCTTTCCAGGAATCCCCCTTGACGGTGAAGTCTTCTTCTTCCCATTTGACGCCTCTGTCATAGGCGGTAAGGGTTTCTTTGGCGGCCAGCCTGGCCACATCGGAGCTTTGGGCATCGGTGGCTTTTTTGAGAAGGCCTATGTTGGTATCTCTTTTTTCCGAGGTGTAGCCCTTAAGGTAGTTTGCATTGAATTTAACGCAGTTTTCCGTATCAAAGGGCATGATGGCGTTGATGATATTGGTGGTTTTATCCTTTGCGGAATAGTCCAGCTTATCACTGCTGGCTTCTATGGAGAGGTCGTCTATAAAAATATCGAACTCTCTGTCCACCTGGTAAAGATCGGCGTCATAAACGGTGTATTCCTTATCGTCTTTCTTGATCGTGCGGGTTCTTGTCTTAATTTCACCTTTACCGGAAAGTTTCATATGGCCGTTGACATCGACAAGCATGTAAGGAAAATAAACGCCACAAATATTGTCGGTGGTAAATTCTTTGGTGAATGTTGGATGGGCAAAAAACTTCCTCTTCTGGACAAAGTTCTCAATTTCTTCTTTGGCATCCTGTTTTTGAACTTGGAAGGGAAGCAGGACGTCCGGCACGGCCCCGTTGGGAACCTGCTGGTTGAGGGACAGGGTGTTCCTGCACCAGTGACACCGGGCCTGGACAGAAGAAGCCGTATCGATAACGACTTCCGCCCCACAGCTTTGGCACTTTAGCGTCATCATATTGTCGGCGTCTTCACTGATATCGCTGGCGCCACTGCCTGCAGAAGTGCCCTCCAGGCTGCTGATGTCTGCATCCTCTTCGGCCAAGTCTACGTCAAATTCATGACGGCAAAAATTACAGCGGAGATGACCCGTCTTAGGATTCATCTGAATGTCTGTGGCGCCACACTGGGGACACTTGATTTGCCCATTCTCAAGACTATTTTCAGGATCCCTAATCTGGATGCTGTCATCTCTTGCTTGGTCTAATCCCTTTTCATTCATGGTAACCACCCCTACAAGCCCAATAAGTCAAACTTTATCTTATTAAATTCTTCCTGGGTAATGACCCCTGCATCCAACAATTTTTTCATTTCAATCAGCTTAGCCGTTGGGTCCACTGCTGCCTGTCCGGCTCCTTGCGATTGCGGCTGCGCCTGCGGTTGCTGGTTGACCGGTTGCTGGCTGGGAGCTTGCTGGTTTGGCGCGCCGGCTTGGCCGCCGAAATTCGGTTGATAGGAATTGGGACCCTGTGGCTGTTGCATCCCGTTCATCATACTGCCGGCGGCGTTCATCCCCATGCCCATAAAGGCCATATTGGCCCCTCCGCCGTTTTCACCGGCAGACTGCATGCCGCGGGCGGCCGCCTGTTGGAAGAAGGCATTGCCGCGAGAACCTGATAGGGCATCTGCTTTTTTGACATCGGACATGAGGGCCTTGGTGTCTTCATCGTATTCAATCGAAAGAATGGCGGTTTTGATGATTTCAAGCCCCCGGGACGTCTTCCACTGGTAGCCTTCTTCTACAGCAGCAGATAAGGACTGGGCAAAGCCGATTTGGTCGCCTTGAATCTTGCTCATCCGGTTGCCCATGCTCGGGTCATTGGTGTACTTTGAAAAAGCTGCCGAAAGGCTGCCAACCACTTCATTAAAGAGCTGCTCGGCGGCGTCATTGTCCATATCTTGAAAATCAAAGGCTTCCGCATCTGAAATCAAATAACGCACCGGTACAAAATTTTTAATGAATAAGATCGGGTCAATTACCCGAAGGGTATAGGTCCCCCTGGTAACTGCGCCAACCTGGGTGCCGAAAAAGGCGTCATCCCAGTAGATTTCCGATTGGGTCCCGAACCGGTTGTTGGGAATTTCTTTTAAGTTGACATAGAAGAGCAGTTGGTTGGTCGCCGGGGCGCCTCCGAACTTGAATTTTTCCCAAGAAGACTTAACCAGAGCCTCCATCGGCCCGTCCCCGGTAAAGATTGACTTGGCATTCGGATCATCTGACTTAAATTCATAGCCGCCCACCTGGGTAATGAGGTTGGTAACAGCGCCATCTTGAATGGTGACAAGGGCGGTTCCTTCCGGGACAATGACCTTGCTGCCGTTGGTAATGATGTTGTCGTTGCCCTTGCTGTTGGCCCCTCTGCCATTATTGACCCCCATCGGTGCGCCGGGGAAAACAGCCGCTGTAGCCGGCACACCCGGCATGGGTCCATAGAAGTCTTTCCACTGGTCAGCCAGCGTGCCACCGAGGGCCCCTGAAAATGCTTGTAAAAATCCCATAATTTTTTTCCTCCTCATAAGCTTACCTGTCCAGGTCAAACCACCATCTCCTTCTGCCGGCAGGGCCAGCCCGGTTCATTGTTAAAGGGACCGGCCCGCCGGCAGTCCGGGGAAGGCTTTAAGATTCCTTTACTGGACTTGATTAAAGATCAGTTTTGCATCATTGGCAGCTGTCTCTTCACTGTCGGTATCCAATATGGTCGTAAGAACATCGCCATCCTTGATGTCCAGGTCGACATTTGGATTGTCAGGGTTGAACGCATACTCACTTTCTTCCCCCGTTTTAGCGGAATAGTGGTAAACTTCCCAACCCAGGCTGCCATAGGTTGGATCCAGGGCAACATTGGTATCCAGTTTATAGTGGCCGGCTTGAATATCCCTACCGACAATAAAATGACCCATGCCCAATTCCTTTGTCATGTCTACTTTTTTAGGAACAGCGGTAAATTTAACCGTCGCTTCTTTGTTGAAGTTCAAGGTATCCCCCTTAAAGAGGATGAGTCTTAACTTTGACGGATAACTCATGGAATTTTCCGGAACGGTAATGATATAGCGCAAGGGCATATTATACCCTTCTTGTCGCGTGCCCTTTAAATTGGCCACATGCCCGTTAAGGCTTAAAACTTCCATATCATAGACGCCCGGGCCCAGGGGGCCTTCACCAACGACCATATCACCGTTGACAACCATATCTTCTGTTGTTTTCCCTTCTTCAACCAGACGGTTCCAATCGCCAAGGGGATCGGACACAAGGCTGGACTTGCTGTCGCCGGCGTCCGAACTGCAGGCCACCAGGGTGATGAGCATCAGGGCAAGGGTTAAACTGACCAGCTTTTTCATATATGACTCCTTTCAGTCCTTGGGAAAGGTATCTTACTTAACAAATTTCCGCAAGATAAGCGCCGGCAGCACAAGGGAATCCGATTTTAGATAAAGGTCCCCTCATTGACACCTGTCCAATGTTCCCTTGTCCCGTCTGCATCACGGGTAAAGTCATGCCCCATAGCGGCTTCCATAACCGGTTCATAGAACCAGGCCTGGCGGGCGACATCGGTGAAGGAGAAGACATTGGCCGGATGAGCATCCATCCAGTTAAGATCGGCGTGACGATTCAGCATCCGGTTGGTAATAGAGGTCACTTCTGCCCGGGTAATGGCTCTTTCCGGCCGGAAGGTATTATCCGGATAGCCGAAGATCCAACCATTGCTGGCCGCCAAACGAACGGCCTTATAGCCCCAGTGGCTGGGGGGCAGGTCTGTAAAAAACAAATTCTTTTCAAGGGTCAATTGGGCAAAACGGGAAGCAATGGAAGAAAACTCTGCCCGGGTAATGGCTTGGTTGGGTCTGAACGACCCGTCAGGATAACCGCTGACAATGCCTTTTCTGACCGCATAGCCGACCGTATCGGCATACCAGGCCCTGCCATCAACGTCATTAAAGCCGGCGTAGTAGTGTTGACCAGGGACAGGGCGGTCTTTTAAGAGCCGGGTAAACATGGTGGCCACTTCCGCCCGGGTCATACTGCGGTCCGGGGCAAAACTGCCGTCCGGGTAGCCGATTAGGTATTGGTAGTGGTCTTCCGTATTCAGATCCTCTAAAGATGGCTTCGCCGGTATCGGCGGATTGTCCGGTTGAGGCTCAGGCGGGGTAACCGGCTTGGCTTGAACTTTGGCTTCAGTTGAATCAGGATATATATCATCATATCTACCAGCCAATATACCATCAGATCCACCAACCAAAACTGCTGAAATGGCTGTAACAATCGTGCCGGCTGTCAGCTCTTGCCCTTCCGGCAGGGCCAGGGACCACTTGCCCTCTCCATTAACGGTGGCTGTGCCAATCAGGCTGCCATCCTGCCCCGTTACTGTAATCGTCTTACCCGGTTTGCCTGTACCACTGATGGTCTTATCCCCTTCCGTAATCGGTGCAAGGGTCAGCGCCTCATCCGGCCCTGTCATCTGAGGATCAGCAGGCGGCTTGGGGCTAGCTGTTCCACGGGTAAAGTAACCGGGAGCAGCGGGGCCACCGTCAATTCTGGCATAGCTTTTATCCGTATGCATCGGATTATAGGGCGTTCCTTGACCACCCTTTAATTGTACGCAATTTTCAAATATGGGGCTTCCCGCCTGCATTTTATTGACCTGAAAGGCCGGGGAAACCTTGATGGTGCTCAAGTGAGAGCAGCCACTGAACATATTGATCATATACGCATTTCTGGTATCAAAAGAGCTTAAATCCAAGTCAACTAAGCGATCGCAATCATAAAACATGTAACTCATATCTTCTACCCGGCCGGTATTAAAGGCGGTCAGGTCCAGCTTTTCCAGCAGACTGCATTTATAAAACATCTGAATCATATATTTGACTTGACTTGTATCGACTTCATAAAAGAAAACATTCCTTAATTGCTTATAGTTACTATCCGCTTCGCCGGAAAATAGCTGCCTGCAATTTTCCGGAAAAACGATGGTGCCATCCTCTTCATGGACCACCCAAACGTCGGTCCAATCGCTATTACTATAAGCATGGATTTGACCACCTATTGAGGCCTGGCTGACATCCCCAAGGTCAATAGTGGCATCCGAGCTCTTCCGACTTTTTTTACCGAAGGAAATCTTCGCTGCCATGCCACAAGGCACTTTTTCGTGAAACTTATCCTTGTCCAAGGTATTGACGGCGTCGCTGCCTGCATAAACCGGCAGGGGGGCTACCGGGAGGCTCCCAACCACCAGGGCCAGGGCCAAGACCAGGCCCAGCCATTTTTTAATCTTCTTTTTCATCTTAAATCCCTCTTTCTATAAAATAATGGCAACACTTTCTTGTTTTTCCTTCAATAAGGTTCCCCCCCCTCGCTTGTCCTCTTGCCCTTATCCTCCAGCAAAGGATATTTTTTATAGGCCACTCCTGCTTCTGAGGCTAGTGTACCTTTTTATGACCTGGTCCACATCACCTAAACGGGTGATATTTGGTTAATTTTTCGTAATTTTTTTTGATTTCCGCTTGTTTTTTTTGATTTCTAATGGACGATTCACAAAAAGGCCCCCATGGTATGGCCTTTCCCGCCCTCCCGATGATATAATAAGGGTATATTGGCCTGCCACAAGGGCAGGCAGGAGGCCAGAAGAAGGCTCTCTTTAGGAAAGAGGTGGCATTATGTCAAAGGCCGAACGAAAAAATTATCTTTTGTGCATCGCACTGATCTTATCTGCCAGTACTCTCCATATGCTGGACCATGTCGGCTATATGAATTTTTCTGTGAACACGCTGATCTTTTCCCTCTATGCCCTGCTTATCTTGCTGTGGCTGAAAAACATGAACGGACGGCTTTTGCAAAATTCTCTGCGGAAGAAGTTCAACTACATCGCCCTTTTCCTCATCGGCTACATCGGCATACATACTTTAAAGTACGACATCTTCCTTGTTGGCTCCACGGGCCACCAACTGGCAAGGTATTCTTACTATTTTTTCACCCTGAACATCGCCTTGTTGATTTTCTCTATCGCCCTGCACGTGGGCAAGTCTGAACATGAAGAACTTGACCGGCGCTGGAAACTGCTCTACCTGCCTGTCACTGCAACAATCGTCATGATTTTGACCAATAACCGCCACCATCTGTTTTTCCGTCCGGACCTCCATGGCATAAGCCGTTACCGCTTATTCTTTTTTATCGCGGTAAGCCTTATTGGCATTTTCATGCTGTCAGCCCTGGCCCATACGGTCATCCTCTCCCTAGAAAACAACCGCCGGGTGGCGGCAATTCCTCCGGTAGTGATTATGGTCATTTGGGGCATCTACACCGGTCTCTACATCATCGACTGGCCGGCTTTTTTTACCTTCCGAATCGCCTTTCCAAGCACAGAGTTTAACATCTTAATCATTCTCGCCTTCATTGAATCCCTGGTCTTAATGCGGCTGCTCCCGTCCAACCGGGATTATGAAAGCTTTTGGTCCCTCTCGGCCTTAAATATGGGCATTATGGACCAGGCCGGGCATATCTTCTTAAAAACCGGTGGCCCCAGGGTGAGCCCAGATCAGGTAGAAAGCGCCGCAGAAAAGCCCTTGCACTTAGACCAGGACACCCTCATGGACAGTGCCCCCATCAGCGGCGGGCGGGCCTTTTGGTTTATCGACCTGACGGACTTTAACGCCTTAAAGGCACAATTGCTAAGCTTGCAGGAAAGCATTCATTCTGAAAATGTTCTTCTGGCTGCCGAAAATAAATTGCAAGAAGACCTGGCCCGTGTTCAAGAGCAGGAGGCCCTGCGAAAAATTCTCCAAGAAAAATTGCGCCCGGCTTTTGAGCAATTAGAGCCCATTATCAACCACCTGCCTGAAGACGAGGCTGCTTTTGAAGAGGCCTTCAAAAGGGCTGCCGTGGTACAGGTTTTTATTAAGCGCTATTCCAACTTATTCTTAATGGCGAAAAATAAGGATACCCTCCCCCTATCGGAAGTCCGCCTGGCCTTTTTAGAGTCCCTGGAGTATGTTAAGCTGAACGACATTGACACCTGCCTCCATTGGCAAGCGACCGATACCATTGACGCCAGGAAAGGGCTGGATCTCTACGGGGTCTTCCAGATTATCTTAGAAAATTACCTGCCCCTGATGAGGGCAATCTTTATCGATGTCGGCGAATCAGCGGAAACCCTTCACCTATCCATTCAGCTGGATGCTAAAAGGATTAGCTCTCTGCTGACCCTTTTGGAAGGTCAGATGGAAAATGAAGGCCTGATCATAGAAGAAAAACCCATGACCGGGTCAATCCGCTGGGATGTCTACCTAAAAAAGGAGCAAGGCCTATGACACTGATGGACCTAAGTCGCGCCGACCTGGCTCTTCTATTTTCCGCGAGCCTCTTTTTGCTGACCCTGAACCTGTCCTTCTTCCTGGAAATGCTGCGCTTAAATATAAAAAACAGCGCCTTCTTTCTCAGCATGTGTTTTCTATGCCTGAGCTTCTTCAGCGCCCAAACCCTTACCGACCTGGCAACCGAAAGGGGCCAGCTTTACCTGGTCTTTGACTTCCTTTCGCCATCCCTATTATCGCTCCTCCTGCTGGCTGTTTTTGTCGGAGACCTCTTCTTGTTTCAAAAAATAAAGGCCGTCAAGCGAAGGACCCTGGGCAGGAATGCCATTAAAGAAACGATGGACAACCTGCCGGATGGCATCTGTTTTTCAAAAAAAGATGGGACCCCCCTCCTGGTCAACAAGCAAATGCAGCAAATCAGCTACGATGTCTTTGGCAAAATGCTGGCCAACGACCTTGCCTGCGCCTCCTACATTCAAGAGCGAAAAATCCGGCCGATGGTGGAGGTCCTGAATGAAAGCCCCCTGGTCATCAAGGCGGAGAACAAGGTATGGCTGATTAGCATCCTGGATTACGATGAGGTTAAAGAAACCGTTGCCTATAACATCACCCAGGAATGGGCTATGGTGCAGGAGATTGAAGAGAAGAACGACCAGATCCGCTGCTTAAACGCCAACCTAAAGGCTTACAAAAAAAAGATAGCGGAATACACCCAACAAAAAGAAGTCTTGCAGGCAAAAATCCACATCCACGACCGAATCGGCCAATCTTTAATCTTTCTTTGCCGGTATTTAAAAATGCCCCAAAAAAGTAAAGAAGACCGAGAAAAACTGGTCACCCTCTGGAAAGAAAGCTTGCTGATGTTCGACCAGAAAAGGCCCACCGGCGGGACCAGTGCCTGGGAAAAACTTCAGACGGCAGCGCAAGATATTGGCGTTACCATACAGGTCTCAGGCCATTTGCCTGAAGATGAAAAAGACCAGGATATCTTAGTGGATATTGTTCATGAAGCCTTAAATAACGCCATTCGGCACGGCGAAGCCAAAAACCTCTGGGTTGACCTATCTGAAGACGAATCCACCGTTTACGGTAAAATTCGAAACGACGGTAAACCGACCCCTGAGACCATTGCCGAAAAAGGCGGTTTGAAAAATATTCGCCATCGCCTGAATCTGCTTGGCGGAAAGATGAGCATTACAACCCGTCCGCAATTTCAGCTGGCCTTTTACTATCTGAAAGGAGGCTACCATGAGCTACAAAATCATGATCGTTGATGACCAGTCCGTTTCCCGGCAAATGTTTGAGCTTTACATTGACCGGTCACCAAATTAT
The DNA here is from genome assembly GCF_900101835.1 of Peptococcus niger. Lineage (NCBI taxonomy): Bacteria > Bacillati > Bacillota > Clostridia > Eubacteriales > Peptococcaceae > Peptococcus > Peptococcus niger. The sequence continues at coordinate 132,191 of NZ_FNAF01000002.1, read as the reverse complement.
GAGGTCATCTACAGCCTTGATACCGCCATGTTTGCGGACACCTATATCTTAAAAGCCAAGCCGGACCTGATTATTATGGATATTCTCATGCAAGATACCTCTAACGGCCTGGAAGCGGCTGAAAAAATAAAAAAGATCAACCCCCAGATTAAAATTATTGCCGTCACCAGCATGCCTGAAGTCTCCTGGATGGAGAAGGCCAAAGCCATCGGTATCGAAAGTTTCTGGTACAAAGAAGCCTCTGAAGAAAGCATTTTAAACATTATAGAGCGAACCCTGGCCGGTGAATCCATCTACCCGGAAGAAACCCCGGTTGTCCAGTTGGGGCTGGCCAAGTCGACTGAATTTACCCCGAAAGAAATTCAAGTGCTTCGCTTTCTGACCACCGGCGCCGTCAATGAAGAAATTGCCGAAAAGATGGTCATCTCTTCAAACACGGTAAAAACCCATATCCAGCACCTCATGCAAAAAACCGGCTTTAAGAGCCGGACCCAATTGGCCATTCAAGCCCGGCTAAGCGGCCTGGTCATTGAAGATGAGTAAGCCCATTCAGTGACCGGTGACAGCAATCGATGCCCATAGAAAAATCCGCAGGCACACCGCCTGCGGATTTTTCTATGTCCTTCTTCCTTTTGCTCCCCTTCTATTTGCTCACTGATCTTTTACCTTTGATTTTTTAGGCACTTGGACCATCAAGAAGATGGCGGCAAAGACCAATAAAAAGCTGCTGACCATCATAAGATAAAAACCGGCGGTCACAAAATCCAGGTAATCGGAAAGGGAAGCATATTGGGTGAAGGCAATGACCAAATTAAGAATTGCAAAAATTAGGCATAAAACTTTCCGTTTAAAAAGAGCCATCACACCGGCTAGGATGGACAAGGCCATCAAAAATACCCCTGCCCCAACGTCTCCGCCCGGCATAAGTAAATTCATCTCTTGGCCTAAAATTTCAGCTGCCGGAACAACCGTAGAAATACAAACTAAAACAGCTACAACAATAACAACGATTTGACTTGGATAGAATTTCTTCATGATAACTTCCTCCTATTCTCTTTTCAAATAGATGCCGGGCCTCTGCCTGCCTAGGCCAGCTGGTGGCCAGGCCCCCTGGCTAACAAATGACCTCGAATATATCCGATTCAACATTATACTTCATGAAAAGGGTCCCCTGAAAATTGATAAAATAGTGACCGACCAACTCGACCAAGTTATTGTCATAGGGGTTGGTTCTTCTCACGGTAACAAAATAGCCCTCTTCTTCTTGGTCCGGTGGAACTGTTGTTGTCATATAAGAGGCTTCTGTAAAATACTCACTGGATGGTATCACGCCCATCTTGGTTAACCGCTGTACGACTTCGTCCCCTACAGGGTTCCCATCAATTCTAAGCACCTGGCTAGGGGCATTCTCCCATATCAGTACGGTTTGCGTTGGCGCATCCCAATCAACTTGCATACCGAACAGTTCAGATATAGCCCGAACCGGCAACATGGTCCGGTTATTTTTTATAAATGCCGGCGTGTCTAAGCTGATGGGGCCGGACTTTTCTTTGTCAGAAAACCAAAGATCCGGGCTGCCGATGGTGATATGGATATGTGTATCCCCCCTGTCCATATCGACGGTCCTGTCTTGTGCATTGTAGGCAACACTTGCCCCCAAATTTTCTGCAATAACCCGAGCCGGAACAAAGACCCGTGAATTTTCTATCACCGGTTCTGTGTCCGTGGCTAGACATTGGCCGTTAATGTTAATCTCCACAGCATAGCAATAGCTTGGTAGGCAAAAGGCCAATGCCATAAAGAACACGAATACCTTCGTCAATCGTCTTTTCACCCTTTTTCCCTCCTTTCATGAAATTAAAATCCCCGCCGCAGCCATCCTAAAAATAAGGCGAAATTTTTCTGCAACCACAAGGCTATTTTTTATAAAGTTTATCTTATTTTTTTAGGGTCCACATCACCCAAAAGAATGATATTGGCCCTTTATTTTAAAAATTTTTCATTAATAATTGTTAGAAAAATCAAAATATACTTGACACTTTCTTTTTATTACGATATTCTTTGATTAGAGTACCCATAAAACTAGCATCTGTTAAGGAGGACAATTATGACGAAAAAGCAAAGATGGAAAAAGCTTGCCGCCTTTTTTCTCAGCCTTACCCTTGTGCTTAGTGTCAGCCTTCCCGGCACTGCAGCAGCTGCTCCTAGCAGTGACCTAACACTTTATAAGGGTGGTGACATCATTACTGTCAACAACCAGCAACCAACAGCTGAAGCTGTTCTCTGCCAAGGAGACAAGATTATTGCTGTCGGAAACCTAGCTGATTTGGAAGCCAAAGCTGGTTCTCAAGCACGAATTATTGATTTAAAGGGAAATACGCTGATTCCTGGCTTCTATGATGCCCATAGCCATTTCTATAAAACTGGCGCAGAACGACATACTCAAGTCGGACTCAATGCCCCTCCCATCGGTAACATTAATAATATGGATAAACTGGTCTCCGCCTTAAAAAGCAAGGCTGAGATATCAAATCCCGAGGAATGGATTATAGGAAGTCGGTATGATGATGGTGAAATGGTCGAAAAGCGTCATCCAACAGCTGATGATTTAGATAAGGCTTCCACCACTAACCCCATCTATATCACACATTTTTCTGGTCATAATGCAGTAGTTAATCACAAAGCTCTAGAAATGGCTGGAATTACCAAAGACACTCCAGATCCAGAAGGAGGGCAAATTGGTCGAGATAAAGACGGTAATCCCAACGGCCAGCTTTGGGAAAGCGCCATGAACCTTGTGTTTAAACTTGTTCCATCACCTACTCATCAGGATCAACTTGACGCGCTAGCCGTTGCCAGCGATATCTATGCAAAGGCCGGCATCACTACCGTGAATGAAGGTAATGGTCTCAAGTGGTATAATCTTTACCTTGATGCTGTTAAAAACGGCTATGTAAAGCAACACGTAAATTATTGGTTTAACTTCAATGAGGTAGATGATCTCTCATCTCTAATGAAAACCGTTAAAAATGGTAGCGAGATGACAAAATATACTGGGGAAAATAATATGATTGCTATTGGAGGGATGAAAGCTTTCGAGGATGGCTCTCCGCAATTAAGAACGGCCTATCTAACCGATCCCTATTATACACCAGGGGAATATGAAGAAAGCTGGAAAGCTTATCCAAGAATGCCCAGAGAAAAACTTATTGAACTTGTTGTGAACGCCCACCAAAAAGGCATCAATCGAATTTATATTCATGCTAATGGAGATGCGGCTATTGATGATCTTCTTGATGCCTATGAAGCTGTCTATCAAGGTGTCAAAGATGGTACTTTGCGCAAGCCTTCGGCACCGATGCGCCACGTAGTGATTCATAGTCAGTTTTCTAGAGAAGAACAGTATGAACGAATGGCCCGTATTGGAGCAATCCCTTCCTTTTTGATTATGCACCCTTATTTTCTTGGAGATCGCCATTGGGATATCTATTTTGGTCCGGAGCGAGCTGCACGTATGAGCCCAACTCGGGATGCCGTTAACCAAAATCTACGCTTTAGCCTCCACAGCGATGCACCAGTATTCCCTGTTGACCCTCTCCTGATGTTGCAAACCGCTGTAACGCGTCAGTCTTATACCGGTCGCGATATTTTTACCACGACCTATGATAAAGGGAGCAAATACCGTTCTGTAGACCAACGACTTACACCGGCTGAGGCTCTCAAAGCCCTGACGCTAGATGCTGCTTACGATAATGGTGAAGACAAAGTGGCGGGTTCTATAGAGGTGGGAAAACGGGCCGATCTAACCATCTTGGGAGCCAACCCCTTAAAAATCGATCCGTCCAAAATCAAAGATATTCCTGTCAAAGCTACGATTGTAAACGGAAATCCCATCTACGATCCTGATAATCTCTTTACCAGTACCAAATCACCTGAAACAAACTTTAAAGATGTAAAAGGACATTGGGCAGCTAAAGACATCTGTCGCGCCAGCCAAGAAAAACGGATTTCCGGCCTAACATCAGACCGCTTCGCTCCAGATGAGACAATGACTAGGGCTATGGCCGTAAGTATTTTATATCGTATGGCTAATCAACCTGACGTCAGCCAAGACAATTCTTTTAAAGATGTCAAGCCTGGGGATTGGTATGCCGCACCTGTTTCCTGGGCTAAAGCAACAGGGGTTGCTAATGGCACAGGACAAAACCAGTTTTCGCCACAGGCAACTTTAACTCGAGAAGAAGCGGCAGCTCTTCTAGCCAATTACTACCAAGCTCAAAAGGCAAACTTTTCTATTGCAGCAATAAAGGCACCCACTTTTGTTGATACTCCCTCTCCTTGGGCAAAAGCTTCGGTCGAGTGGGCCCTTCAATCTGAACTTCTGAAAGGCATGGATACAAAATATCTTGCCCCGCAAGGGCCGGTCACTCGTGCTCAATGGGTTGTGATGACCAATCGCTACCTGGATAGATTAGAAAAATAGTTTGTATCCGGCAGAAAAATCCATACAAAGTAATCTTCAAATAGCCAAAGACCCATCTCAAAAAATGAGGTGGATCTTTGGCTATTATTATAAGTCTTCCCTATGCTTTACCAATAACAGAATTACAAAAAAATTGCTGTGTAGATTTTTATTACATAAATCACTTAATTCGAAGAGTAAAAGAATCCTAAAACCTTACACCCCTCTATTAAAAAAGTCCGCAAATGGTATAAAAAAGCGCCAAACAGACCTTGCCGATAGGCGCAAAAAAGCCGCCCCTAAAGGGACGGCTTTTTATGTAGACGCCTGACACCTCAGGGTGCCATGCGTATGTTACACCAGTTCGATAATGGCCAAGGGCGCTGCATCACCGCGGCGGAATCCGCTTTTTAAAACACGGGTATAACCACCATTGCGATCTTCATAGCCCGGGGCGATTTCTTTAAAGAGTTTCTGGACCACGTCTTCATCGGTCAGGTAGGCCATGGCTTTACGATAAGCAGCCAAGTCGCCTTTTTTACCGAGGGTGATCATTTTTTCCACCTGACGACGCACTTCTTTGGCTTTAGGCACGGTGGTTTCAACACGACCGTTTTCTAAAACGCTGGTGGTCATATTGCGCAGGATGGCGCGACGGTGGGATATATCGGTTCCGATTTTTCTATGATTCATTCCCGAACCTCCTTTTACTCATCATTGGATTTGAGAGAGAGGCCAAGTGCGCCCATTTTTTCAGTCACTTCTTCTAACGATTTTTTACCCAGGTTTCTGACTTTCATCATTTCATCCTTGGTTTTTTGCGTCAGTTCAAGGACTGTATTGATGCCGGCTCGCTTGAGGCAGTTGTAGCTGCGCACGGAGAGATCCAGCTCTTCAATGGTCATGTCCAGCACTTTGTCTTTCTCTTCTTCTTCTTTTTCAATCATGATGGCCGTATCTTCCATGCCCTCTTTGAGCTTTATGAACGGCTCAAGGTGGTCGGTTAAGATGCGTGCTGCCCACGATAAGGCTTCTGTCGGCGTTAGGTTGCCGTTGGTGCCAATGGTGAGCATCAGGCGATCTTTTTCAGTATCCTGGCCAACACGGGTATCCTCGACGGAAAAATTCACTTTGTGCACCGGCGTATAGATGGAATCGATGGGAATGGTCCCAATGGGCAATTCATCGTTTTTGCTCTTGTTCTTTTCAGCAGACACATATCCGTTGCCGGTTTCAACGACCATTTCAATGTACAGGCGGCTGTCTTTGTCCATGGTGGCGATGTGTAAATCTTTATTGATTACTTCCACGGCTTCTGTCGTGAGAATGTCAGCACCGGTCACTTCGCCTTCTTCTGTGGCGTTAATGATGATGGTCTGAGCTTCATCGTGGTCACATTTTAAAGCCAGCTGCTTGATGTTTAAAATGATTTCGGCAACGTCTTCCTTGACACCGGGCACCGTCGAAAATTCGTGTAGGACACCGTCAATTTTGACAGAAGTGACGGCAGCTCCCGGAATAGAGGAGAGCAAAATACGTCTGAGGGCGTTGCCTAGGGTGACGCCGAAACCGTGTTCCAACGGTTCAATGACAAATTCGCCATAGCAATCGCCGGACTCAGGTGTTTTGCGTTCTTCGATTCCAAACTTGTCAAATTCAATCATGTACTGACCTCCAGTGCAAGATGCCCGCTCTATTACTTGCTGTAGAGCTCGACGATCATCTGTTCATCAACAGGAATGTCGATTTCTTCACGGGTCGGCTCTGCAACAACCGCTACGGAACGGTTATTGGTATCTAATTGAAGCCAAGCCGGCGGTGCTACGACACCGAGTGCGTCCACATGTGCTTTAAAGTGAGGAGATTGGGCGCTCTTGTCTTTGAGTTCAATCACGTCGCCGACGGACATTTCCATGGAAGGAATATTGGCTTTTTTGCCGTTGACGGTGAAATGATTGTGTACAACCATTTGACGGGCTTCCCGGCGAGTTTTGGCAAAGCCGGCACGCCAGACGATGTTGTCCAAACGTTTTTCCAAGAGAATGATGAGGTTTTCACCGGTCATGCCGCTCATACGATTGGCTTTTTTGTAGTAGTTGATGAACGGTTTTTCCATAACCCCATAGATAAATTTAGCTTTTTGCTTTTCTTGCAGCTGCATGCCGTATTCGCTCAATTTTTTGCGGCCACGTGACGGAACGCGTTTGGAGGATTTGCTGTAGCCCAGATAGGCCGGGGAAATCCCCAGAGCGCGGCAACGCTTAACGATGGGTTCTCTGTTTCTTGCCATCTTAACCTCCTTACACTCTTCTGCGTTTCGGCGGACGGCAACCGTTGTGCGGAATCGGGGTGACGTCCTTAATCATGCTGACTTCGAGACCTGCTGCCTGCAGGGCACGAATGGCGGCTTCACGGCCGGAGCCGGGGCCTTTGACCATGCATTCAATTTCTTTTAAGCCGTATTCCATGGCGGCTTTTGCAGCGGTTTCAGCGGCAACTTGTGCAGCAAAGGGTGTGCTCTTTCTGGAGCCGCGGAAGCCCATGCCGCCGGCGGATGCCCAGCTCAGGGCATTGCCTTGGGTGTCGCTGATGGTGACAATGGTGTTATTAAAAGAACTCTTGATATGCGCTACGCCGCGTTCAACTGTTTTGCGGTCTTTGCGACGTCCGCGAGAACTTCTTCTCTGTTGTTTAGCCAACTGACTTCACCCCTTTACTTTTTACGTTTACCGGCAGCTGTACGCACTTTACCCTTGCGGGTCCGTGCATTGGTTTTGGTTTTTTGACCGCGCACCGGCAGGCCTTTACGATGACGAATGCCGCGATAGCAGCCGATTTCCGTCAAACGTTTGATATTTAAGTTGGTTTCACGACGCAAGTCCCCTTCAACGGTAAGTTCGGAGACGGCTTCGCGCAGTTTTGCTTCATCTTCATCGGTTAAGTCGCGCACACGTACATCGGGATTGATGCCGGTTTGCGCGATGATTTGGTTGGCAGTGGAACGACCAATGCCGTAAATATAGGTGAGCCCTACAACAATGCGTTTGTCTCTGGGCAGGTCGACACCTGAAATTCTTGCCATATTTGCACCTCCAGCACTTAGCCTTGGACTTGTTTGTGTTTTTTATTGTTGCAGATGACCATTACGCGACCTTTGCGTTTGATGATCTTGCATTTTTCACACATCGGTTTTACAGATGCTCTCACTTTCATATAGGAACCTCCTTGGAGTCGGTCTATTTGAAACGGTAGGTGATCCGACCGCGAGATAGGTCGTAAGGAGAAAGCTCCACAGTTACCCGGTCCCCCGGAAGGATTTTTATAAAGTTCATGCGGATTTTGCCGCTGATATGCGCCAATACCGTGTGCCCGTTTTCAAGTTCCACTTGAAACATGGCGTTGGGTAAAGCTTCAAGGACAGTTCCTTGAACTTCGATGACGTCTTTACTCATGGATTGCCTCCTTTGCTTTGACAATCATAGCGCCGTTAAGATAACGGGTCCGTCAGCCGTTAAGGCGATGGTGTTCTCATGATGAGCGGCTCGTTTGCCGTCCTTGGTTATAACGGTCCAGCCGTCAGACTGGACGGTCACTTCCCAAGTGCCTTCGGTAATCATCGGCTCTATGGCCAGGCACATGCCTTCTTTGAGGCGCACGCCACGTCCCGGACGCCCATAATTGGGAATCTGCGGGTCTTCATGCATACTGGTGCCAATGCCGTGGCCGCAATAATCGCGAACCACGCCGTAGCCGCGGCTTTCACAGTAGGCCTGAATGGCGTGCCCGATATCCGACAAGCGGTAGCCTTCACGGGCAAACTTCAATCCTTCATCTAATGACGCACGGGTGACCTCAATAAGGTCCAGGGCGTCTTGATCGACATTTCCGCATGGAACAGTTCTTGCCGCATCGCCATGATAGCCGTCTAAGATGGCGCCAACATCAAAGCTGATGATATCGCCGTCTTGGACGATGATGTCTTCACTTGGAATACCGTGAACGACCACCTCGTTAATGGAGGCACAGATGCTGCCGGGAAAGCCGTTGTAATTCTTAAAGGACGGTACGGCACCCTTGCTGCGAATGTATTGTTCGGCAATGGTATCCAATTCAAGGGTGCTGATGCCGGGCTTTAAGGATTCGCGCAAAAGGGCGTGTGTCTCAGCCACAATGCGGCCGGCTTCACGCATGAGCGCAATTTCGCGTTCGGATTTGATGGTGATCATCGGCAGACCTCAAGAGCTTTTTTAATATCCGCAGTAACGGCAGAAACGTCTTGTTGACCGTTGATTGCTACCAAAACGCCTTCTTTTTGGTAGTAGTCAATCAGCGGCTGGGTTTGACCGGTATAGACGGACAAACGGTTTTTTGCCGTTTCAACGGTATCGTCTTTACGTTGGTATAAGGGACCGCCATCTTTATCACACACATCCGCTTTTTGCGGTGGGTTGAAAACGGTGTGATAGGTGGCGCCGCATGTTTTGCAAATGCGACGGCCGGTCAGCCGTTTGATCAGCTCTTCTTCAGCAACGTCGATGTTTAATGCGGCATCGAGCTGCATATTCAGGTCGCTTAAGATGCCCTTAAGGGCTTCCGCTTGGGCAACGGTCCGCGGAAAGCCGTCTAAGAGGAAGCCTTTTTTGCAATCGGCTTCGGCAAGACGTTCGCGAACAATGCCGATGGTAACTTCATCAGGCACCAAATCGCCGGCTTCCATATAGCGTTTGGCCTCAAGACCTAGAGCGGTCCCGTCGGCCTGTGCCTTGCGGAACATATCGCCGGTGGAAATATGCGGAATCTTGTAAGCGTCTGTCAAAAATTCAGCTTGGGTGCCTTTCCCGGCACCGGGAGGTCCCATGAGTAAAATTTGCATTTTTCTTTCCCTCCGATTACTTCATAAAGCCCTGATAGTTGCGCATGAGCATATTGGACTCAATTTGCTTCATGGTATCCAGAGCAACACCGACCACAATGAGAAGCGACGTCCCACCGAAGTACAGGTTCATCCCGGTCGCTCCGAAGATGATGGCCGGCAATACAGCGATGGCAGCCAGGAAAATGGCGCCAAACAAGGTAATGCGCGACATCACACGCATGATGTATTCAGACGTGGGACGGCCCGGACGCAAGCCGGGGATAAAGCCGCCATTACGGCGAATGTTATCGCTGACGTCAATCGGATTGAAGGTGATGGAGCTGTAGAAGTAGGTGAAGAATAGGATGAGGAGCGCATATAAAATGTTATAGCCGATGCTGTTAACACTCAGGTTTTGGCTGATAAAGTTGGCAACCGCACTTTTTGGGAAGAAGGTTGCTACAGTGCTGGGCAGCATCATAATGCTCATGGCGAAAATAACGGGGATAACCCCGGCAGAGTTCACTTTAATGGGAATATGGGTAGACTGACCACCGTAAACCTTGCGGCCAACGACTCGCTTGGCGTATTGCACAGGGACACGCCGTTCACCCTGGTTGACCACAATAATGCCCATGATGATGAGCAAGGCAATGATCAGGAAGAAGAATACGAACAAGATGCGGATGGGACCGCCTTGCACATATTCATAAAGGGTGCTGATCCCGTGGGGGATCTTAGAAACGATACCGGCAAAGATGATGAGTGAAATCCCGTTGCCGATGCCTTTTTCAGTAATGAGTTCGCCGATCCACATGAGGCAGGCAGTCCCTGCAGTAAAGGTAACGGCGATAACAATGAGGGAAAAAGGACCTTGAGCGATAACGGCTCTACGCAAAAGCCCTAAAGTCATCCCGACGGCTTGGATAAAGCCCAGGATAACGGTCAGGTAACGAGTCCATTCCACCATTTTTTTGCGGTCGTCTTTAGCCATGGCTTCAATCCGTGGGCTAACGACGGTCATCAACTGCATGATGATGGATGCGTTGATGTAGGGGGTGATACTCATCGCAAAAATGGAGATGTTGCGGAAACCGCCCCCGGAAATGATATCAAAAAAGCCTAAAAGCTTGGCTTGGTTGACCAGTTGATCAATGGCTGCCTTATCAAATCCCGGCACCGGGATGTGGGTCCCAATGCGGAAAATCAAAAACATAATCAAGGTGAAGGTAATCTTTTTGCGCATCTCAGGGGTGCGCACCGCCTGATTTAACGTCTCAAGCATTATTCAATCACCTCGGCTTTACCGCCGGCTGCCTCAATGGCTTCTTTGGCTTTTGCACTGAAAGCATTGGCTTTCACCGTTAAAGCGCGATCGATTTCGCCGTTGGCTAAGACTTTTACACCTCCGTTTTCCATTTGTTTCACTAGTCCACAGTCAATCAACGCATCCGGAGTCACGACGGAGCCGGCTTCAAAGCGCGTTAAGTCGGACAGTGAGATAACGGAATAACGAACACGGAAGGGGTAGTTTGAAAAACCACGTTTCGGCAGACGACGTTGCAACGGGGTTTGACCACCTTCAAAGTAGGGGCCTTTACCGCCGCCAGACCGAGCTTTTTGACCTTTATGGCCCTTGCCCGAGGTTTTGCCGAGACCGGAACCGATCCCGCGACCTTTACGTTTTAATCTATGACGGCTGCCTTCGGCAGGATGTAATTCGTGTAATTTCACTTCACAGCACCTCCTAACTACGCGTCGATTTCTTCTACAGTTACGAGGTGGCTAACCTTACCAATCATGCCACGCACGCTGTCCACATCGGGACGAACGACAAAGTGGTTGGTCTTGGTGAGGCCGAGCGCTTTGACAACTTTTTTCTGAGTAGCGGAAGCGCCGATAACGCTCTTGCTCAGGGTAATTTTCAAATTGGCCATATCCACCCTCCTAGCTCCAGATTTCTTCGATGCGTTTTCCACGCAGGCGAGCTACGTCTTGAATGTTTTTCATTTCGGACAAACCGGTGACGGCTGCACGAACAATATTGATTTGGTTGTCGCTGCCCAGAGATTTGGCAAAAATATTCTTAATCCCTGCCAATTCAGCCACGGCACGAACTGCCCCGCCGGAGATAACCCCGGTCCCTTCGGAAGCCGGTTTCAGCATGACGCGCGCTGCACCGTAACGACCGATGGCGTTGTGCGGAATGGTATCCCCTTTAACAATTGGGATGCGAACCAAATTTTTCTTGGCATCTTCGACGCCTTTGCGAATGGCTTCCGGCACTTCGTTGGCTTTACCCAGGCCGACACCGACAATGCCGGCGCCGTTGCCAACAACAACGAGGGCGCTGAAGCTGAAGCGTCGACCACCTTTAACGACTTTCGCCACACGGTTGATGGTGACGACACGTTCTTCGAGTTCGAGCTCATTTGCATTGATGAGTTCTTTATTCACGCTTTTCCCTCCTTAGGCCTAAAATTCGAGTCCGGCTTCACGCGCGCCTTCTGCCAATGCTTTAATGCGGCCATGATAAATATTGCCGCCACGGTCGAAGACCACTTTCGTGATGCCTTGTTCAAGCGCTTTTTTACCGATGACCAAGCCCACTTCATGAGCCTGTTCAATTTTACGGCCCTCAATATCAGCCTTTAAGGTGGAAGCGCTTACCAAAGTTCTGCCTGTGCTGTCGTCAATGATCTGTGCGTAGATATGACGGGCGCTGCGAAATACTGACAAGCGCGGACGGTCTGCAGTGCCTTGGAGATGAAAACGCATTCTTTTATGTTTCTTGTTACGGATCGCTTTGCGATCATAATTTTTCTTCAAAACAGGTCACTCCTTTCCGGCTTACTTGGTGCCCGTCTTACCGGCTTTAAGCTTGATATGTTCATTTTCGTAACGAATCCCTTTGCCCTTGTAAGGTTCAGGCAAGCGCACGGCACGAATATCAGCGGCCACATCGCCGACGAGTTCTTTATCTGCACCGGAGACGACAACTTTTGTTGCTTCCGGAGCTTCAATGGTGATCCCTTGCGGAGCTTCCATTTCAACCGGATGGCTGTAGCCCACATTCAAGGTTAATTTATTACCGTTGACCAGGGCGCGATACCCAACCCCTTTTAAGATTAAGGTCTTAGAGTATCCGTCATGGACGCCTTGAACCATATTGTTCACCAAGCTGCGAGTGAGGCCCCAGAGCGGTCCATAAGCTTTTTCCTGATTTTCAGGTGTAGCAACGGTGATTTCACCGTTTTCCATGCTCAGGATCATATCCGGATGCATGGTCTTTGTCAGTTCGCCTTTCGGGCCTTTAGCGTGAACCACATTACCCTCAGCGATATCAACAGTAACCCCTTCCGGGATTACGACCGGTTGTTTACCAATTCGACTCATTTTGCACCTCCTACCAGATGTAGCAGAGCACTTCGCCGCCCAGGCCGTCTTTACGCGCCTGGCGGTCGGTCATGATGCCGTGGCTGGTGGAAATTACCGCCACACCAAGGCCCCCGAGTACTCTGGGAACGTTGTCTTTTTTGCAATAGACCTTCAGGCCGGGTTTGGAGATGCGCTTGAGACCGGAGATAACGTGTTCACGTTCAGGGCCGTATTTCAAGGTCACCGTCACAATGCCTTGCTTGCCATCTTCGGTCACGTCATAATTTTTAATAAACCCTTCTTCTAAAAGGATTTCCGCAATCGATACCTTGACCTTAGAAGCGGGAATTTCAACTTTTTCATGCCGCTGCATATTTGCATTGCGGATACGGGTTAAAAAATCCGCGATGGGATCTGTCATTACCATTTATTTATGACCTCCTTCCAGGGTAGGGCTTACCAGCTGGATTTCGTAACACCCGGCAGTTCGCCTTTGCTGGCCAGTTCACGGAAGCAGACCCGGCATAAGCCGAATTTGCGCATATAGCCGTGAGGGCGGCCACAAACTTTGCAACGATTGTGTTCACGAACTTTATATTTGGGCGCTTTGCGTACTTTTTGAGACGTCTTTGCCATTTTATACCTCCCAATTAACCTGCAAACGGCATGCCAAGCGCCCGTAAAAGCGCCTTGCCTTCTTCATCCGTTTTAGCTGTGGTGGTAAAGGCGATTTGCATACCGCGAACTTTGTCCACCTTATCGAAATCGATTTCCGGGAAGATCAGCTGTTCACGCAGGCCTAGTGAATAATTGCCACGGCCGTCGAAACTCTTAGGAGATACGCCACGGAAGTCACGAACACGCGGTAAAGCGATGTTGAAAAGACGATCAATAAATTCATACATGCGGTCGCCACGCAGAGTTACTTTAACCCCGATCGGCATATCCTCACGCAGTTTAAAAGCTGCGATGGATTTTTTTGCACGTGTGACAACGGGTTTTTGCCCGGCGATAGCGGTAATGTCTTCAACCGCTGCATCTAAGGCTTTAGGGTTGGCAATGGCTTCACCCAGCCCGATGTTGATGACCACTTTGTCCAATTTAGGAATGGCCATGATGTTTTCATATCCGAACTCTTTAACCAAGGCCGGAGCAATCTCGTTCATATACTTATCTTTAAGTCTTGCCATGATGTCCTCCTTTCTTAAAATTCTTGACCGGTGCTGACCAGCACGCGCACTTTTTTACCGTCTTCATCAAAACGGTAACCAATGCGGGAGCCTTTTTTATTTTTGGCATCATAGGCCATCACATTTGATACATGAATGGGCATTTCTTTATCAACAATGCCACCTTGCGGATTCGCCTGATTCGGTTTGGTGTGTCGTTTTGCAACGGCAACGCCTTCAACGATGACGCGTTCCTTTGCCGGCAGCACTTTAATAATCTTACCGGTTTTACCTTTATCTTTACCGGAAATGACGATGACTTCATCGCCCTTTCTCAATCTCATTTTTCCCACTGTATTCACCTCCGCTTAAAGCACTTCGGGTGCCAAAGAGACGATTTTCATAAAGTCTTTACGCAGCTCTCTGGCAACAGGCCCGAAAATACGGGTACCGCGGGGGCCTTTATCGTCCTTGATAATCACTGCAGCATTTTCGCTAAAGCGAATATAAGAACCATCTGCACGCTTAACAGCACGCTTGGTGCGAACGACGACAGCTTTAACCACTTCGCCTTTCTTGACCACGCCACCGGGTGTTGCTTCTTTAACAGAGCAAACGATGACATCCCCAACGGATGCGTAACGACGCTTCGTCCCACCAAGCACGCGAATGCACAGGAGTTCTTTAGCGCCGGTGTTATCGCCAACCTTGAGTCTTGTTTCCTGTTGAATCATTCTGCCTTCCTCCTAAACTGACGCCTACACAATGTCAGCGCGTTCGATGATGGAATCCAGACGCCATCTTTTGGTTTTGGAAAGGGGGCGTGTTTCCATAATTTTAACCCGATCGCCAAGCTTGGCTTCGTTGTTTTCATCGTGCACTTTGTACTTTTTCGTGTGTTTAGCGATTTTGCCGTACAGAGGATGGGGAGAATGGCTGTCCACGGCGACAACGATGGTCTTGTCCATCTTGTCACTGGCAACAGTACCGTAGCGGACTTTTCTTAAATTGCGTTCTGCCATTATTTACCTCCTATCAGTCAAGATCGCCGGCGATTTCGCGTTCGCGAATCACGGTTTTTGCGCGGGCGATATCTTTACGGACCTGTTTAAGCTGCATGGGATTTTCAAGCTGACCGGTTGCCATTTGGAAACGCAGGTTGAAAAGCTCTTCTTTGAGGTCCAGAACTTTTTTATTTAACTCATCCATTGAGAGATCTCTTAAAGCTTCAGCCTTCACTCTGATCGCCCTCCATTTCCTCACGTTTGACGATTTTGCAAGTCAGGGGCAACTTGTGGGCAGCCAAGCGCAATGCTTCACGCGCAATATGTTCCGGTACGCCGCCGATTTCAAACATCACACGGCCCGGCTTAACAATGGCCACCCAGTAGTCGGGAGCCCCTTTACCGGAACCCATGCGGACTTCGGCAGGCTTTGCCGTAACCGGTTGGTCCGGGAAAATTTTAATCCAGACTTGACCGCCACGCTTAATGTAACGTGTCATTGCAATACGGGCGGCTTCAATTTGGCGACTGGTTACCCAATGGCCACTGGTGGCCTGCAGACCGAACTCACCATAGGTGACCTTGGTTCCGCGATGGGCTTTGCCCTTCAAGCTTCTGCGATGGGGGCGGCGCCATTTGGTTCTTTTAGGCATTAACATGCTTACCGGCCTCCTTCTTTACGTTGATTGCCGGGCGCATCTGCGAGAATTTCACCTTTATAGGTCCAAACTTTAACGCCGATTTTACCATAGGTGGTATCGGCTTCATAAAAGCCGTAATCAATATCGGCACGCAGGGTGTGCAGCGGCACTTTGCCTTCAGTCGCCCATTCGGTGCGGGCAATGTCTGCCCCGCCTAAACGGCCGCTAACGGCAACTTTAACGCCTTTAACACCGGCTTTGCCGGCACGTTGCAGGGCTTGTTTGATTGCGCGGCGGAAAGCCACACGACGCACCAGGGCTTCTGCAATACTTTCAGCAATGAGTTGGGCATCGGCTTCAGGACGTTTGACTTCCATAACGCTGATGGATACGCTCTTGCCGGTCATTTTTTCAAGTTGAGCACGAAGGACTTCAATGGCGGAACCGTTTTTACCGATAACAATGCCCGGTTTTGCGGTATGGATCGTCACTTTAACTTTTGTCGTGCCGGTTCTTTCAATAATAATGGAGGAAACGCCACTTTCGAAAAGTTTTTTCTTGACGAATTCGCGAATTTGAAAGTCTTCATGTAAAAGATCCACATAATTTTTATCATCAGCATACCATCTGGCATCCCAGTCACGGATGATGCCGACGCGCATGCCAATCGGATTGACTTTTTGACCCACTGTTTTCCTCCTATCTCTCAGCGACCGTAATCGTGATATGACTGGTCTTTTTTGTAATTCCGTCGGCACGGCCCATGGCGCGCGGTTTAAAGCGCTTGATGGACGGGCCCTGGTCAACGGTGGCACAGGAAATGTACAAGGAATCCGTGCTCATATCATAATTATGTTCAGCATTGGCGACGGCGCTCTTCAGCACCTTTTCGACAATAGGAGAGGCCTTGTGAGCGGTAAATTTCAAAGTGATCATGGCTTCTTCAACGCTTTTGCCACGGATCAGGTCAACAACCTGACGGGCTTTCAGCGGTGAAATACGCACAAATTTTGCACTGGCTTTTGCTTCCACTTAGACTCCTCCTTCCTATTTTAACCCACTGGATTTTTCGCTGCCGCCGTGGCCGCGGAATGTCCGGGTCGGGGCGAATTCGCCCAGCTTATGACCGACCATGTCCTCGGTGACGTACACGGGAATGTGTTTTCTGCCATCGTGCACGGCAAAGGTGTGACCGACGAATTCAGGGAAAATCGTCGATGCGCGACTCCAGGTCTTAATAACCGATTTTTCATTGGCATCGTTCATTTGAACGACACGGTTGTAAAGCTTTTCGTCTACAAAGGGTCCCTTCTTTAACGATCTGCTCATTACATTCACTCCTTCCTCGCCGGCTTATTTGCCTTTTCTGGATCTGACGATGAACTGGTTGCTCAGTTTCTTCGGATTACGGGTCTTGCCACCGTGAGCCACCTTACCCCAAGGAGATACAGGTGATTTACGGCCGACAGGTGCACGACCTTCACCACCACCATGGGGGTGATCGTTCGGGTTCATAACGGAACCGCGAACATGCGGGCGTTTGTTCATCCAGCGAGAACGGCCGGCTTTACCGATGGAGATATTGGCGTGTTCACTGTTGCCGACTTCACCAATGGTAGCCCGGCAGGTGAGTAAAATGCGGCGCATTTCGCCACTCGGCAGGCGAACGGTACCGTACTTGCCTTCTTTAGCCATCAACTGAGCGCTGACGCCGGCGCTGCGGCACAGTTGTCCGCCTTTACCGGGTTGCAGCTCAATGTTGTGGATAAAGGTCCCGTTGGGGATGTTGGCTAAGGGCAGGCAGTTGCCGGTTTTAATGTCGGCATCGCTGCCGGAGTGAACGAAGTCACCCACTTTTAAGCCGTTCGGTGCGATAATGTAGCGTTTTTCGCCATCTACATAGTGTAAAAGAGCGATGCGGGCGCTGCGGTTCGGATCGTATTCGATCGTTGCCACACGTGCCGGAACGCCGTCTTTGTTGCGTTTAAAATCAATGATGCGGTATTTTCTTTTATGACCGCCGCCGTGATGACGTACCGTAATGACGCCGCGGCTGTTGCGGCCGGCTTTTTTATTCAGCGGCTCAAGAAGCGATTTCTCCGGCTTGTCGGTGGTCACTTCCGAAAACGAAGAGACCGTCATATGACGTACACCGGCAGAAGTCGGTTTAAATGATTTCAGTGCCATTTAATACCCTCCGTTCAATTACATGCCTTCGAAGATTTCGATGCTGTCGCCTTCTGCCAGGGTAACAATGGCTTTTTGATAACCGGAGGTCATCCCTACAGACCGACCAACCCGTTTCTTTTTACCCTTGACATTCATGGTGTTCACACGGACAACATGCACTTTAAAAATCTCTTCGATCGCTTTTTGGATTTCGATTTTATTGGCATCCGATGCAACCTTGAAGCAGTACTTGTTTTCCTGCATCAAGTCAACGGATTTTTCCGTTATGATCGGTTTGATGATAATATCTCGTGCCAGTTTCATTACGCCAGCACCTCCTCGACTTTTGCAAGCGCTTCTTTCGTGATGATCAATTTATCGGCGTGCAAAACATCATACGTGGTTAACCCATTAACCGTTGTAATCGCAGAGCCGGGAATGTTGCGGGCGCTTTTAGCGACCACATCATCCGTTTCGTTGAGCACCAAGAGGAACTTACCGGTGGATTTCAAGGCATCCAGCACCTTTAACATGTCCTTGGTTTTCGGTGCCTGGAAGGTCAATTCATCAACCACCAGAAGGGCATCTTCCGCCACCTTGGCGGACAAGGCACTGCGTAAAGCGACCAGCACTTTTTTCTTATTTAAACCTTTTTCATAGTTTCTCGGTTTCGGCCCAAAAATAATGGCCCCACCGCGCCATAGCGGAGAACGAATCGTACCCACGCGTGCACGGCCTGTGCCTTTCTGGCGCCACGGTTTGCGACCGCCGCCACGCACTTCACCGCGACTTTTCGTGCTGCTGGTCCCACGGCGCAAGCCGGCGAGGTAAGCAACAACCACTTCGTGCACGACAGCCTCATTTGCTTCGGCGCCGAAGACCTTTTCGGAAAGTTCAAGCTCACCTAAGCTTGCGCCTTCCATATTGTACAAATTAACTTTTGGCATTGGTTATCCTCCCTTCCTATTTCGACTTGACGCTGGTTTTTAAGACGACCAAGCTTTTCTTAGCCCCCGGTACAGCACCTTTGACCAAGATCAAGTTGTTTTCCAAGTCAACCTTAACGACTTCCAAATTTTGAACGGTCGTTTTAGCACCGCCCTTGCGGCCCGGGGCATGGTGTCCTTTAAAGACATGGCTTGGACCGGCAGCGCCGAGGGAACCTGCTTTACGTTTGTGTTTGGAACCGTGGGACATGGGCCCGCGTTGTGCACCGTAACGTTTGATGGTGCCGGCAAAGCCTTTCCCCTTGCTTGTCCCGGTTACATCAATCTTATCGCCCGCTTCAAACACATCGGCAGCGATGGTTTGGCCGGTTGTGAATTCGGATGCATCATCCACACGAAATTCGCGCAAGTAGCGCGCTGCAGCCACGCCGGCTTTATCAAAATGCCCCTGCATGGGTTTGTTGACACGGACCGGTTTCACAGCGCCAAAGCCGACTTGCACAGCTTCGTAGCCGTCGGTATCATGAGTTTTAACTTGGGTTACATAGCAGGGACCTGCTTCAATAGCGGTCACCGGAATGAGCGCCCCTTCGGGCGTAAAGATCTGGGTCATCCCGATCTTTTTACCTAAAATCGCTTTCATGTGTACTGCCACCTCCTTAGTTTAATTTACAGTTTGATTTCAATTTCGACACCACTGGGCAAGTCAAGGCGCATCAGCGCTTCAACCGTCTTATTGGTGTGTTCGGTAATGTCAACCAAACGTTTGTGGGTGCGGCGTTCAAACTGTTCGCGGCTGTCCTTGTTGACATGCGGTGAACGCAGAACCGTGAAAACGCTTTTTTCAGTCGGCAGGGGAATGGGGCCGGCCACCGTAGCGCCGGTTTTCTTCGCCGTTTCGACAATCTTGGTTGCGCTTTGATCCAGCAACTTGTGATCAAAAGCCTTTAACCGAATTCTGATTTTGTTTCTTGCCATTATTATCCTCCTTAAACGCCCGATTAGCGGACATGCTCCACGGAAAAACCTAGGTCACGGACTCTGGCGTGTCTATAAACCCAGCAACCTTCCGCTTCTTCACAATGAGACACCCTAGTAGTTTAACACACTTAAAACTTCCTTGCAAGCACTTTTTTATATTTTTTCCCGGTCCGGCCGACATTTTAATAGATTCTCCAAAGGTTCTACCTATTTTAAAATGCTAGCGGCCGCCTCTCTGGACTTCCTGTAAAAAATACTTGCCCACCCGCCTTGATCCCTTTCTACAGATATCTGCGGTGAAACAAACCAGGCAACCCTCAACCGCTTTGCCGGCCCTTTGCCCGAAGCCCTCATCGGCAAGACAAGAAGCGAAAAAATACCCCGGGCCGACTTTCATCGGTCCGGAGCACATAAGTTATTTTGCTTTATTTTCGTAAATCACCGTGGCAATCATCTTCATCGGTGACTTAGCGGTAATAGAATGCTTGGCGCCGTCAGCGGTGTAGATCATGTCGCCGGGGCCCACATCAACGGTGGTGCCGTTGTCATCAACGGTAGCGGTGCCTTCCAAAATATAGTAAAGCTCAAAATTATCCGTGTGTTCATGCAGCCCCAGTGAAGAGCCGGGCGCAAAGGTCAAAAGGTTAAACATTTTTGCCTCACCCTTTAACTTTTCCGGCGGCACGAGAAATTTAAACTCTACCTCACCATCCCCGCCAAAGCACTGGCTGCGCATTTCCCGGTGCATGTCTTTATCTTGAATAATCATTCTTGCTCCTCCTTGTCCAGGTGCTTATGATTTGACAGATGACCCGTGCGGGTCCTCTAAGACTACTATAGCTTGACTTAATTTTATTTGTCAATAGCCTACCCGGTTGGGAGATAGCCTGCCCATAAAAGTGATGGGCCCTCAAAGCCCGGATAAACCGGCTCACCGCCCCGCCCCAAGCCTTGTTCTTTAAAGTGGTGGCGTCAAGGCCGGCGTTCCCAGCCCCTGACGCACAAAAAAGCCGCTCCAAAGAGAGCGGCTTTTCATATTTATTGAAACACAACTTATTTGTCGATTTTAGCAACAACGCCGGCGCCGACGGTGTGGCCACCTTCGCGGATAGCGAAACGCAGGCCTTCTTCCATGGCGATGGGGCTGATGAGTTCGACGGTCATTTTGACGTTGTCCCCAGGCATGACCATTTCGGTGCCTTCGGGCAATTCGATGACGCCGGTTACGTCGGTGGTCCGGAAGTAAAATTGCGGACGATAGCCGTCAAAGAAGGGTTTGTGTCGGCCGCCTTCTTCTTTGGTCAGGACGTAAACTTCGCTTTCGAATTTGGTGTGGGGGGTGATGGTGCCGGGTTTGGCGAGAACTTGACCACGTTCGATTTGGTCTTTGTCGATGCCGCGCAGGAGGGCGCCGATGTTGTCGCCGGCTTCTGCGTAGTCGAGTTGTTTGCGGAACATTTCTACGCCGGTGCAGACGGTTTTCTTGGTCTGTTCGGTGATGCCGACGATTTCGAGTTCGTCGCCGATTTTAAGCTGTCCGCGTTCGACGCGACCGGTGGCGACGGTGCCGCGTCCGGTGATGGAGAAGACGTCTTCGACGGGCATGAGGAAGGGTTTGTCTACGTCGCGTTCCGGGGTGGGGATGTAGTCGTCAACGGCTTGCATGAGTTCTTTGATGCCTTCTGCCCATTGACCGGTGGGGTCTTGCAGGGCTTGGTAGGCGCTGCCGCGAACGACGGGGATGTCGTCGCCGGGGAAGTCGTATTCGCTTAAGAGTTCGCGAATTTCCATTTCGACGAGTTCAAGGAGTTCTTCGTCGTCTACGAGGTCGCATTTGTTCATGAATACGACGATGTAGGGAACGCCTACTTGGCGGGCTAAGAGGATGTGCTCGCGGGTTTGGGGCATGGGACCGTCTGCTGCGGAGACGACGAGGATGGCGCCGTCCATTTGGGCTGCGCCGGTAATCATGTTTTTAACGTAGTCGGCGTGGCCCGGGCAGTCGACGTGGGCGTAGTGGCGCGCGTCGGTTTCGTATTCTACGTGGGAGGTATTGATGGTAATACCGCGTTCACGTTCTTCCGGGGCTTTGTCGATTTCGTCAAATTTGGTGTCTTTTGCCTTGCCTTCTTGGGCCAATACGGCGGTGATGGCGGCGGTGGTGGTCGTTTTACCATGGTCAACGTGACCGATGGTGCCGATGTTTACGTGCGGTTTTGTGCGTTCAAATTTTTCTTTTGCCATTGTAATAGCCTCCTATTTTTAGAATCTTAACCTTTGCGTTTAGCAATGATTTCTTCACTAATGGATTTGGGGACTTCTTCAAAGTGGTCACTTTGCATGCTGTAAAGTCCGCGGCCTTGGGTTCTGGAACGCAAGTCCGTTGCATAACCGAACATCTCAGACAGGGGAACAAAACCGTGAATGATTTGGGTGTTCCCTTGGGCTTCCATGCCTTCAATGCGGCCACGACGACCGTTTAAGTCGCCCATAACATCGCCCATGTATTCATCCGGAACGGTGATTTCAATTTTCATCACCGGTTCAAGAATGACCGGATCGGCTTTTTCAGCAGCGTTTTTAAAGGCCATGGAGCCCGCCACTTTAAAGGCCATTTCGGAAGAGTCGACGTCGTGGTAGGAGCCGTCAATGAGGGTTGCCTTCATGTCAACCATGTCGTAGCCGGCTAAAACGCCGTTTTCCATAGCTTCTTTGATGCCGTTTTCAATTGGCCCGATGTATTCTTTCGGTACGGCACCACCGACAATCTTGCTTTCAAACTGGAAGCCGGAGCCGGGTTCCAGGGGTTCAAGTTCGATGACAGCATGGCCGTATTGACCGCGACCACCGGACTGACGAACAAATTTACCTTCAGCTTCCACTTTCTTGCGAATGGTCTCTTTATAGGAAACCATCGGTTTACCAACATTGGCATCAACGTGGAATTCGCGTTTCAGACGGTCAACGATGATGTCCAAGTGGAGTTCGCCCATGCCGCTGATGATGGTCTGGCCGGTTTCTTCATCGGTATAGGTTTTGAAGGTCGGGTCTTCTTCTGCCAACTTGGCCAAAGCAAGGCCCATCTTATCCTGGTCCCCTTTAGAAGCAGGTTCAATAGCAATGGAGATAACCGGATCCGGGAATTCCATGCTTTCGAGGATGATTTCTTCTTTTTCATCGCAAAGGGTATCACCGGTGCCGGTGTCTTTTAAGCCAACGGCTGCAGCAATATCCCCGGCGTAAACTTCGTCAATTTCCGTACGGCTGTTGGAATGCATGAGCAAGATACGGCCGATGCGTTCACGTTTGCCTTTAGTGGAGTTGTAGACATAGCTGCCGCTTTTCAAGGTCCCGGAATAAACACGGAAGAAGGACAGCTTACCGACATAAGGGTCGGTCATAACCTTAAAGGCCAGGGCGGAGAAGGGTTCTTCATCGCTGGCATGGCGAGATTCTTGGGTCCCGTCCGGCAGAATACCGTCAATAGAAGGAATGTCTGTCGGGGCCGGAGCGAAATCAACAACACCGTTCAGCAAAAATTGTACGCCCTTGTTTTTAAAAGCGGACCCGCAGAAGACCGGAACGGCTTCGTTGGCAATGGTTGCTTTACGCAGAGCTTTTTTGATGTCTTTAACGGTGATGTCTTCGCCTTCAAGGTATTTTTCCATGAAGTCTTCATCGGTTTCAGCGATGCTGTCCAGCATGGCGGCATGGAGTTCTTCAACTTGATCCGCCAAATCTGCCGGAATATCCATTTCTTCATAGTTGATCAGGTCTTTGCTGTCGAGGAACTTATAGGCCTTCATTTCGATCAGGTCAATCAGACCATCAAAATGATCTTCAGCGCCAATGGGCAATTGCACCGGAATGGCGTTTGCGCCCAAGCGTTCTTTCAGCTGTTCGACAACATTTAAGAAGTTGGCGCCGGTGCGGTCCATTTTATTGACAAAGGCAATACGCGGTACACCGTAGCGAACGGCTTGACGCCAAACAGTTTCAGATTGGGGCTGCACACCGGCGACGGCACAGAATACCGCTACAGCGCTGTCCAGCACACGGAGGGACCGTTCAACTTCTACTGTGAAATCAACGTGCCCTGGCGTGTCTATGATGTTAATTCTGGTTCCGTGCCAGGTTGTGGTGGTTGCAGCGGAAGTAATGGTGATACCACGTTCCTGTTCCTGCTCCATCCAGTCCATTGTGGCTGCGCCATCATGTACTTCGCCGATTTTGTGGGATTTACCGGTATAATACAGGATACGCTCGGAAGTTGTGGTTTTACCGGCATCGATGTGGGCCATGATACCGATATTACGTGTGTTTTGAAGCGAAAAATCTCTTCCCACTTAGCTGCCTCCTTTATATTGTTACCACCGATAGTGGGCGAATGCTTTATTGGCTTCGGCCATGCGGTGAACTTCTTCTTTTTTCTTGACGGCATTGCCGGTGCTGTTGGCAGCGTCCATCAGCTCATTGGCAAGACGTTCGTTCATGGTTTTTTCGCCACGTTTGCGGGCAAAAGTCACAATCCAACGCAAGCCCAAGGTCTGACGACGTTCAGCGCGAACTTCAACCGGAACTTGGTAGTTGGCACCACCAACACGACGGGCTTTAACTTCCAAGACGGGCATAACGTTTTTGAGGGCTTCTTCAAAAACATCAATGGCGTCTTCACCGGTTTTTTCGGCAATGGTGTTAAATGCATCGTAAACAATATGTTCTGCAGTGCCTTTTTTACCGTCCAACATAACTTGGTTGATTAATTTGGTGACTTGCTTGCTGCCGTAAATCGGATCAGGCAATACGTCACGTTTCGGCGCACGATCTCTTCTGGACATAGGGGCCTCCTTTCAAATGATACGTTTCTTATTTAGGGCGCTTGGTGCCGTATTTGGAACGGGCCTGCATACGGTCGTTAACCCCTGCAGCGTCCAGAGTCCCACGAACCAGGTGATAACGAACACCGGGGAGGTCACGCACACGTCCACCGCGTACGAGAACCACGGAGTGTTCTTGTAAGTTATGCCCAATCCCGGGGATATAAACGGTAACTTCTGTCCCGTTGGTCAAACGAACACGCGCAACTTTACGAAGAGCGGAGTTCGGTTTTTTCGGGGTCGTGGTGTACACTCTTGTGCATAAACCGCGTTTTTGCGGGTTGTTTTGTAATGCCGGAGCGCCGGATTTCTTCTTGCTAGAATACCGTCCTTTGTTCACCAGCTGGTTTATTGTTGGCATACTGCCACCTCCTTAATAGAATATGGCCGACTCACTGGCCAAGGTCTTGGCCAAGGAAAACGGCAGCGCCGTGCAGCGCTCAAGTTCTTTCGTGCGAGCGCTCTGCACCCGTACAGATAAGTCTGCACATACCTTTGCGTATGAACAGATACTCAAGTACTATACCACGGCGCGCCTTCCTTGTCAACCATCGCAAGAGCAATGAATGATTAAATATATACGCGCGGTTGTTTGGGCTCTTCCTGTTCTGTTTCTTCTTCGCCGCTTTCAACCTCGGTTGCCGCCTCAGATGAGGGGTCATCTGCCGGCGGTTCTAAATCGTAAAGGTTTTCCGGTTCATCTTCCAGCAAATCAATTTTGCGGTAATGCCGCATGCCGGTCCCGGCAGGGATGAGCTTCCCTAAAATGACGTTTTCCTTCAAGCCCACCAGTGCATCACTTTTGCCTTTAATGGCGGCATCGGTCAAGACTTTGGTGGTTTCCTGGAAGGAGGCCGCCGAGAGGAAGCTTTCAGTGGCCAGGGCAGCCTTGGTAATCCCCAGAAGCTGGACTTCACCGTCGGCTTCTTTCTTCTTGTCTGCCCGCAATTGGCGGTTGGCCAGGTGGTAGTCGATAATGTCTACCTGGGACCCGGCAATAAAGTCACTGTCGCCGGGGTCATCGATCTTCACCTTGCGCATCATCTGACGCACCATGACCTCAATGTGCTTGTCGTTAATGTCAACCCCTTGTAGGCGGTAGACCTTTTGGACCTCCCGCAGGAGATATTCCTGAACGCTGATGGCGCCGGTGACGCTCAGCAATTCTTTAGGGTTAACGGAGCCTTCGGTGAGCACTTGACCGGCGGTGACGTGGTCGCCTTCGCTAACCACCACGTGGGCACCGAAGGGAATTTTATACTCTTCCACTTTGGCATCGGCATCATCAGCAGAAACCAGGACCAGGGTCAGGCCGTCTTTTTCGCCAATGCTGACGGTTCCGTCAACATGACTGATAACAGCCTCCCCTTTCGGTTTACGGGCTTCGAATAATTCTTCAACACGAGGCAGCCCCTGGGTGATGTCCCCGCCGGCGATCCCGCCGGTGTGGAAGGTTCTCATGGTCAGCTGGGTCCCCGGTTCCCCGATGGACTGGGCAGCTACCGTACCAACCGCTTCACCGACATCAACCATTTGACCGGTTGCCAGGTTGCGTCCGTAACAATGGGCGCAAACGCCGTGGCGGCTGTGGCAGGTCAAGGCGCTGCGAATTTCAACCGCTTGAACGCCGGCGGCTTCAATGGCCTTGGCTTCATCATCGTTCAAGTAATCGCCGGCTTCCGCCAAAACTTCCTTGGACCGCGGGTCAATGACCGGCTGGGCCAGTACGCGGCCGGCGATGCGTTCCCAAAGAGGCTCAATGACTTCCGACCCGTTCATAATGGCGCTGACCGTCAATCCCTGGTCGGTGCCGCAGTCAATTTCACGGACGATAACGTCCTGGGCTACGTCCACCAGGCGACGGGTCAGATAACCTGAGTCGGCGGTCCGCAAGGCCGTGTCTGCCAACCCTTTGCGCGCCCCGTGACTGGAAATAAAGTATTCCAAGACGGTAAGGCCTTCACGGAAGTTGGCCTTGATGGGCATTTCAATGGTTTTCCCGGACGGGTCAGCCATCAAGCCACGCATCCCGGCCAGCTGGCGGATCTGTTGGTTGTTCCCACGGGCGCCGGAGGTGGCCATCATGTTGATCGGGTTAAAGGTGTCCAAGTTTGCCAAGAGGGCTTCCCCGATGGCGTCGGTGGCCCGGGTCCAAACACCGATAACCAATTGATACCGTTCATCATCGGTAATCAAACCGCGGCGGAACTTGATTTCAATGCGGTTGATTTCCTTATCTGCCTCATCCAGTAAGAGAGGCTTTTCGTCCGGAATAACAATATCCGTGTAGCCGATGGAAATACCGGCTTGGGTGGAGTATTTATAGCCTTGACTTTTAATCCCGTCCAGCATTTGGGCCGTCTTACTGGCCCCCAAGCGGCGGAAGCAGCGGTCGACGATGTTGCCCAGTTGTTTTTTCCCGACCACTTCGTTGATATAGCCGACTTCATCCGGAATCGGCTGGTTGAAAATCAGCCGGCCAACGCTGGTGTCGACCATCCGGCCATCCGGCATGCGCACTTTAATCAGCGCCTGAATGTGGACGCAACCGGCATCATAGGCCAGTTTTGCTTCGGTGGCATTGGCAAACCACTTGCCGGTACCGAGGGCGTCGGGTCGGATAATGGTCAGGTAGTAGCTCCCCAGCACCATGTCCTGGGTGGGGACCGTCACCGGACGACCGTCTTTGGGGTTTAAAATATTATTGGCGGCCAGCATAAGAATGCGGGCCTCTGCCTGGGCTTCCGTAGATAGCGGTACGTGAACAGCCATCTGGTCACCGTCAAAGTCGGCATTGTAGGCGGTGCAGGCCAGGGGGTGCAGCTTTAAGGCCCGGCCTTCAACGAGCACCGGTTCAAAGGCCTGAATCCCCAACCGGTGCAGGGTCGGCGCCCGGTTTAAGAGCACCGGGTGATCGCGGATGACGTTTTCCAGGACGTCCCAGATGACCGGGTCCAGCCGTTCCACCATGCGCTTGGCGCTTTTAACGTTATGCGCCGTGCCATCCATAACCAATTCACGCATTACAAAGGGTTTGAAAAGTTCTACGGCCATTTCTTTGGGCAGGCCGCATTGGTGCATTTTAAGTTCCGGTCCGACCACAATAACGGAACGGCCGGAGTAGTCGACCCGCTTGCCGAGCAGGTTCTGACGGAACCGGCCCTGTTTCCCCTTCAGCATGTCCGACAGGCTCTTTAAGGGGCGGTTGCCCGGGCCGGTTACCGCGCGGCCGCGACGGCCGTTGTCAATTAAGGCGTCAACTGCTTCTTGCAGCATCCGCTTTTCATTGCGCACGATAATGTCCGGTGCGCCCAGGTCCAGGAGACGTTTCAACCGGTTGTTCCGGTTGATGACCCGGCGGTACAAGTCGTTCAGGTCGCTGGTGGCAAAGCGGCCGCCGTCCAATTGCACCATGGGGCGCAAGTCTGGCGGAATGACCGGCAAAACGTCCAGCACCATCCAGGCCGGATTATTGCCGGAAACGCGCATGCCCTCCACCACTTCCAAGCGGCGGGTGGCCTTCACTTGACGCTGGCCGCTGGTGTTTTGAACTTCTTCCTGAAGCTCTTCAGAAATGGCGTCCAAGTCAATTTCTTCCAGCAGGGTTTTAACCGCTTCGGCACCGATGCCGGCCACAAAATTCATGCCGTGTTCAGACCGGGCCTTACGGTATTCCGCTTCAGAAAGGATCTGATACTTTTGCAGGCCGGTGACGGCTTCATCACCGGGATCAATGACAATATAGCTGACAAAATAAATAACACGTTCCAGCTGGCGGGGGCTCATGTTCAGGACCAGGCCCATCCGGCTGGGAATGCCTTTAAAATACCAAATATGGGTGCAGGGGGCGGCCAGTTCAATATGGCCCATGCGCTCACGGCGCACGGAAGACTTGGTGACTTCCACCCCGCAGCGGTCACAGATAACGCCTTTATATCTGATGCGCTTATACTTCCCGCAGTTACACTCCCAGTCTTTCTTGGGGCCAAAAATACGCTCACAAAAGAGACCGTCCCGTTCCGGTTTTAAGGTACGGTAGTTGATAGTCTCCGGTTTTTTGACCTCGCCGCTGGACCAACCTCGAATGGTTTCGGCGCTGGCCAAGCCAATGGTAATGTGATCAACGTGATTAATATTACCCAAGCGAAGCGCTCCTTTCGTTTCTGTGCCCGTTACGCACGATCCGTATCATCCGTTTCTTCACGGCTGCTTTCATCTGTTTCTTCAATGATGAAGTAGTCGTTCACATCACCGGTCTCGGTGGTGTCTTCATTATCTGTATTATCCGTTTCACCCTGGTCTTCCTGGGCTTCGGTTTGCGGCACCTCAACGCCCAAGTCCTTCGCCGTTTCATCAAAACCGGCGTGGTCTTCGGACATATCTATTTCATTTTCATCTTCATCCAAGATGCGGACATCCAGGGCCAGGGACTGTAATTCCTTAATCAAGACCTTGAAGGCCTCCGGCACGCCGGCTTCCGGCAGGTTTTCGCCTTTCACGATGGCCTCATAGGTTTCCACGCGGCCCACCACGTCATCTGATTTGACGGTCAGAATTTCCTGGAGGGTATGCGATGCGCCATAGGCTTCAAGGGCCCAAACTTCCATCTCCCCGAACCGCTGGCCACCGAACTGGGCTTTACCGCCCAAGGGCTGCTGGGTGACTAAGGAGTAGGGGCCGGTGGAACGCGCATGGATCTTATCATCAACCAGGTGGGCGAGTTTCAGGTAATACATGCAGCCCACCGTCACCGGGTTATCAAAATATTCCCCGCTACGGCCGTCGCGCAAGCGGAATTTCCCGCTCTTGTCGTAACCGGCCGCTTCCAGTTGTTCGGCAATGTCGGCTTCGCCGGCACCGTCAAAAACGGATGTCGCAAAGTGCATGCCTAAAGCGCGGGCCGCCATGCCCAGGTGAACTTCCAAAACCTGGCCGATGTTCATCCGGCTCGGAACGCCCAGCGGATTTAAGACGATGTCCACAGGCGTCCCATCCGGCAGGAAGGGCATGTCGCATTCCGGTAAAATCCGGGAAACGACCCCCTTGTTCCCGTGGCGCCCGGCCATCTTATCCCCTTGAGAAATTTTACGTTTCTGGGCGACGTAGACGCGGACTTCTTCGTTAATCCCGGGGGCCAGTTCATCGCCGTTTTCACGGGTGAAGACCTTGACATCAACAACGATGCCGCTTTCCCCGTGCGGAACCCGCAGGGAGGTATCCCGTACTTCCCGGGCTTTTTCGCCAAAAATGGCTCTTAAGAGCCGTTCTTCAGCGGACAATTCCGTTTCCCCTTTTGGGGTTACCTTGCCCACCAAAATATCTCCGGCATGAATTTCCGCGCCAATGCGGACAATGCCGTGGTCATCCAAATTTCTCAATACATCTTCACCAACATTTGGGATATCCCGGGTGATTTCTTCCGGGCCCAATTTGGTATCGCGCGAATCGCTTTCAAATTCATCAATATGGATGGAGGTGTAAACATCCTCCTTCACCAGGCGTTCGCTGATTAAGACGGCGTCTTCATAGTTGTAGCCTTCCCAGTTCATGAAGGCAATCAACGCATTGCGGCCCAGGGCCAATTCGCCTTCATCTGTTGACGGACCGTCAGCTAAAATATCCCCGGCCTGAACGTGCTGGCCCTTGGATACCAGGACGCGCTGGTTGATACAGGTTCCTTGGTTGGACCCCTTAAACTTGGTCAGGGGGTAGTCGGTGCGTTCGCCGCCATCGCCTAAAATGGTGATTTTATCGGCACTCACAGCGGTTACCGTCCCCCCGTGCTTAGCAATGGCCAAAACGCCTGAGTCGTAGGCGGCCTTATGCTCCATGCCGGTGCCCACATAGGGGGCTTCCGTCACCAAGAGCGGCACGGCCTGACGCTGCATGTTGGTTCCCATAAGGGCACGGTTGGCGTCATCGTGTTCCAAGAAGGGAATTAAGGCCGTAGCAATGGAAACAACCTGCTTCGGCGAAACGTCCATGTATTCAATTTCTTCCTTGCCCACCACGATGTTTTCATCTTCACGACGGGCATCGACCTTGTCTTCAATAATATGGGCCTTGTCATCCAAGCGGGTGTTGGCCTGGGCGATGGTGTACTTGTCCTCCACATCAGCGGTCAAATACTCAATTTGATCGGTCACCTGACCGGTGCCGGCAATAACCTTACGATAGGGCGTTTCAATAAAGCCGTATTCGTTGACGCGGCCATAGGTGGCCAAGGAGTTGATCAAGCCGATGTTCGGCCCTTCAGGCGTTTCAATCGGGCACATGCGGCCATAATGGGAGTGGTGAACGTCACGGACTTCAAACCCGGCCCGTTCACGGGACAAACCGCCCGGTCCCAGGGCAGACAGGCGACGTTTGTGGGTCAGTTCAGCCAAGGGGTTGATCTGGTCCATAAACTGAGACAGCTGGGATGAGCCAAAGAACTCCTTGATGGAAGCCACCACCGGGCGGATATTCAGCAAGGCCTGGGGGGTGACGTTCGTCGGGTCCTGGGTCGTCATGCGTTCCCGCACATTGCGTTCCATCCGGGTCAAGCCGATGCGGAACTGATTCTGCAGCAACTCACCGACGGACCGAATGCGTCGGTTGCCCAAGTGGTCGATGTCGTCCACTTCATAGCCGGGCATCCCGGCCATCAAGGCCACCATATAGCAGTAGGTGGCAATCACATCTTCCTTGGTCAGGTTTTTGACCGTGGGATCCGTATCCAGCGCCAATTTTTTATTGATCTTATACCGCCCAACTTTGGCCAAATCGTAGCGTCTATGGTCAAAGAAGAGAGAGTTGAGCAAGTTCCGCGCACTTTCCACCGTCGGCGGATCACCGGGGCGTAAGCGCTTGTAAATTTCAATAAGGGCTTCCGCTTCATTGGTCTCGCGGTCCTTGTCCTTAAAGTTGTCCTTGGCAAAAGTCGGCGCCAAGAGATTTTTCAAGCCATCTTCCCCATCAAAGGGCATGTCTTGAAAGAGGGCTTCAATTTCTTTGGTATCCCCATAACCGAGAGCGCGTAAGAAAATAGACGCCGGCAATTTACGGGTCCGGTCCAAACGCACATGGATAACGCCCTGGGCGTCGGATTCCAATTCCAGCCAGGCACCCCGGTTGGGGATGACGGTGCAACTGTAGAGGTTGCGGCCGGATTGGTCGATATCACGATGGAAGTACACACCCGGGCTGCGCACCAACTGGCTGACGATAACCCGTTCAGCCCCGTTAATGACAAAGGTCCCGTTTTCGGTCATGAGCGGGAAATCTCCCATAAAGACTTCCTGCTCTTTAATTTCACCGGTTTCTTTATTCAGAAGCTGTACTTTCATGCGCAACGGCGCAGCATAAGTGGCATCGCGGTCTTTGCATTCCTTTACATCGTATTTTGGCTCCCCGAATTCAAAGGTGTCAAAATTCAATTCCAATGTATCGGTAAAATCCTGGATTGGTGAAACTTCCGCAAATGTTTCACTTAAGCCCTCTTTCAAAAACCAGTCATAAGAATTTCTCTGAATGGCAATGAGGTTGGGCATATCCATTATTTCGTCGATTTCCGCAAACGATTTGCGTGTCCTAAGTGCATGGCCCTGTTGTTCTGGCAATGCGGTCACCCCTTACTGACATGATATACCTTGCGCAATAGATGAATAGTGTAGAAGAATTCCATTTTATCATTAGCCTAACAATGATAGGCCATGTCTGCCGAAATGTCAAGACTTTTTTCGCTTAATCTTGGCCCGCTCCCCAAAAAGAGGGCGTCCACCGCTTCTGCACCGGCAAAAAGAAAAAAGCTGCGCAGCAAGTGCACAGCGGTAGATTAGGTCAGGCGCCTTAATTGTCCTCCCTTGCCTTGCCCTCCTCTTTCCGGTCAATGAAATGGTAGCGCTTGAGAAAGGACATGGCCCAGGCCAGGTCGACGACCAGGTCATTCGCCGGGTCATTTTTCTCCAAGGCCTCAATGAAAGACATGCCGACGCTGTCATATAGGCTTTGTGGAAAGTCAATCGAGGGCATTTCATCATCGTAAAAGAAAAGCAGCCGGGCCGGGTACCGCTCGCTTTTCGGCGCAAAGCGGACCTGCCGCAGGGTGGATAAGTTCGGCAGCTGCCCCTGCAATTCCTGCAAGGCAATGAGCTTGGCCAATTCGACAATCCGGTCGTCGTAGCCGGCTTCCAAGAGGTGAATTTTTTCAGTGAGCTCATTGGGGGTGGTCACCACCCGGCGGATCATCCGCACCGGTTGGCCGCTGTCCGCGGTTTGCAGAGCATTGAACACGTCATCACCCAAAAGCGGGCTTTCGCCATCATAGCCGGGTACCATTTGAATCACAGCGGTCCGCCGGCGATCGTAATACAAAAGAGGGGTGGCGGCGATAAAGTCTTGGTCGCAAGCCGGGCAGTGGGCGGTGAAAAACTGACCGGAAAGGAGCGTCGCCTTGATGTCCGGCTCCCGGTCGGCGTCAATGATTTCCGGCCGCTCAATGCTCATTTCCGCTTGACAATGCGGGCATTGGCCGCTGATGGTATTGTCTGTCATCTGTATGCCTCCATTTTCTGCCGGGCCCGGCCTTTAAGCTTGACCGGGCACCAGCGGCAATTTTTCAAGTGCCACCGCCAGTTCGGCATCGGTCGGCACATAATCGGTCATTGTTCCATTAGTATAGGCGGCATAGGCGGTCATGTCAAAATAGCCGGTGCCGGTTAGGCCAAACAAGATGGTCTTGGCCTCGCCACTTTCTTTACAGTACAAGGCTTCATCAATAGCGGCCTTAATGGCGTGGGCAGACTCAGGCGCCGGCAGGATGGTTTCCAGCTTGGCAAAGAGCACCGCCGCTTCAAAGATTTCCGTTTGCCGATAGCTTTTGGCGCGCATGTGACCGTCGTGGTAAAGTTTTGAGACGATGGGGCTCATGCCATGAAAGCGCAGGCCGCCGGCATGACTGGCCGCCGGCATATAGTCGGCGCCGACCGTATACATTTTTGCCAGGGGCGTCACATGACCGGTGTCGCAAAAATCATAGGCGTAGCGGCCGCGGGTCATGGAGGGGCAGCTGGCCGGCTCCACCGCTAAAATATCCGTTTGGTGTTTCCCCTGCAATTTATCCCGCACAAAGGGGGCGATGATGCCGCCAAGGTTGGAGCCACCGCCGGCACAGCCGATGACGGTGTCCGGATAGTCGTCAATTTTAGCAAAGGCCTGCTCACATTCCAGGCCGACAATGGACTGGTGCAGGACCACTTGGTTTAAAACAGACCCCAAGACATAGCGCGTATCTTCAGATTGAACAGCCTCTTCCACCGCTTCAGCAATGGCACAACCAAGGCTGCCGGATGTGCCCGGATGGGCAGCCAGGATTTGACGGCCCACGGCTGTGGTGTCACTGGGGCTGGGGACAACACGGCTCTTAAATGTTTCCATGATGGCCTTGCGAAAGGGTTTCTGCTCATAGGAACATTTGACCATAAAGACCGTGAGGTCCAGTCCAAAATGGGCACAGGCTTCCGACAAGGCGGTTCCCCATTGGCCGGCGCCGGTTTCAGTCGTCAACCGGCGCACCCCTTCTTCTTTGGCATAATAGACCTGGGCCACCGCTGAGTTTAGCTTATGGCTGCCGCTGGTATTGTTGCCCTCAAATTTATAGTAAATCTTTGCCGGTGTGTCCAGATATTTTTCCAGGCTGTAGGCCCGGCACAAGGGAGAGGGCCGGTATTTTTTATAAAAGGCCTGGACCTCTTCAGGGATGTCGATCTGAGGCGTTTTATTGTCCAGTTCCTGCCGGGCCAGGGCATCACAAAAAATCGGGTGCAGGTCTTCAACCGTCACCGCTGCGCCGGTATCCGGATCCAGCAGGGGGTCCGGTTTGTCCGGCATGTCGGCGCGCAGGTTGTAATAGTAAGTGGGCATTTCATCTTCTGTCAGGTAAATGCGGTTTGGGATCTTTGTCATTTGGCTCATCCTTTCAGTCTTCTTGGTGGGTTATACAGCATGGTCGACTGTGGGACAAGGCATAAAAAAACGTCTCTGTCCCCATACGGGACAGAGACGGACTCTGCGGTGCCACCCGGTTTGGCGCAAAAAATGCGCCCACTCAGTCGTATACCATCATATACGCTTCCTGGATAACGGGTGAAGTGCCCGTCGGATAGTACTCGGCCCAGCCTTTCCCTCCGCCCTCATGCGTCCATTCCCTGAAGCATCCACCATTCCGCTCCCACCATCCGGAACTCGCTGAGGTTTATCGCCACAGGTACTCTTCGCAATCAAAGGTTTCTGTATATTGAGGTTATCTTAGCAAAATCACCAAATTTTGTCAAGGGATGCCGGGTCACAGGTCCTCAGACACCCCATCCGCCTCGTCATCCGCTACAGGCAGGGCCGCTGGCAGAAGGGCCGGCGTCAAGACCAAGCCAAGCAAGGCCAAAAGCCAATTCGCACCGCCTTGCAGCATAAGGGCCGGCAACTGGACATCGCCATCGCCCTGGGTCTGCCATTGCCAGACCATCACGCCAATATAGACCGCCGGCAGGGCCAGCGCCAAAAGCCGCATGCCCAACCGCAAGGCCGGGCGGACCCGGATGCCCAACCGCATCGCCAGCGTTGTCGCCAGGAGCAAGCTGGTCCCGATGTAAATCCAGGGGAGGGCAAACTGCAAGTAGAAAAAATACAGGCCTTCCAATTTAAACTGCAACAAGGCCTGACTCAGGGTATTGCGCACGAAAAGCATAAAAAGCACATCTGACAGGGTTAATATTAAAAGCAGGTCGTACAGAAGGCCCACTTCTCTGACCAGGCGTTTCATCGTCCACCTCCGCCAAAATTTTTTACTCATTATAAGCGATGGGAAAATACCCGTCAATCCGTTCAGCAAAACAAAAACCGCCCTGCCTCAGCAGAGCGGCCGAATAAACCTGATTATTTAAGGGTAGCTGTAGCGCCGACTTCTTCCAATTTGGCTTTACCGGCTTCAGCGTCTTCTTTAGACATGCCTTCTTTAACCATTTTCGGTGCGCCGTCAACCAATTCTTTGGCTTCTTTGAGGCCAAGACCGGTCAATTCACGAACCACTTTGATGACTTTGATCTTGGTAGCGCCGACATCGGTCAGTTCAAGGTCAAATTCGGTTTTTTCTTCTTCAGCAGCGCCACCGGCAACAGCTGCACCGGCAACAGCAACCGGAGCGGCTGCGGTTACGCCGAATTCTTCTTCAAAGGTGTTGACGAGTTCAGAAAGTTCAACAACGGATAATTCTTTAACAAGATCAATGATCTGGGTGATTTTTTCGGACATGGTGTTTCTCCTTTTCTAATTGCTTTGCCGTTACGCGCTTGCGTTTTCTTCTTCGGCTTTTTTACGAACAGCATCGAGGGCGTAGCAAACATTTTGCAAAGGCCCTTTGAAGCAGGAAGCCACTTTGGACAAGAGTTCTTCCTTGGACGGCAGGCTGCCGAGCACTTCGACCTTAGCGGCATCAATGACTTCGCCTTCCAGGATACCGCCCTTCAGGACCATAATTTTATTGTCTTTGATGAATTTTGACAGGATATTGGCCGGTTTTACTTCATCTTCTGCGCAGAAAGCCACAGCGGAAACGCCGGTAAACATTTCATCCATCCCGGTGTAACCTGCGGCTTCAGCGGCACGCAAGAAGAGGGTGTTTTTCGCAACGACGTATTCCACATTGCCTTCACGCATGGATTTACGCAAGGCAGTGGTTTGTTTGGCATTAACGCCGGTATAGTCCACAACAACAACGCTTTTTGCAGCTTCAAATTTAGCTTGTAAATCGGTGACAATCTGTTTTTTGCTTTCAAAGGTTGACAACAGATTCACCTCCCTTTCATGATCTGACATTTATGTATCTGCCCAAAAGAAAAAGCCTCGTCTCGCGAGACAGAGGCCTTAGCATCCTGATGGATGTCATGGCGCCTCGGCAGGATGATTAAGCTTTCGCCCCCGCTGTCTCCGGCAGATAACATATTCAAATTAAGCAATATGGTTCGGGTTCAATTTGATCCCCGGGCCCATGCTGGTGGAAATGGTTACGCTTTTAACGTAAACCCCTTTTTGAGAAGCCGGTTTCGCTTTAACGATGGCTGCTGCCAGGGCGTTAAAGTTTTCGACCAAAGCATTCTCTTCAAAGCTCAGTTTACCGATCGGCGCATGAACGACACCGGCTTTTTCAGCACGATATTCGATCTTCCCGGCCTTAACTTCTTTGACGGCATTTTCAACGTCCATGGTGACGGTCCCGGTTTTCGGGTTCGGCATTAAGCCTTTCGGCCCTAAAATCCGCCCGATTTTACCAACGGTTCCCATCATATCCGGAGTTGCAATGGCCACATTGAAGTCGGTCCAACCGCCTTTGATTTTGTCGACCATGTCTTCCGCACCGACAAATTCAGCACCGGCAGCTTCTGCTTCTTTGGCCTTATCGCCTTTAGCGAAAACCAAAACGGACCGGCTGACGCCTGTACCGTGCGGCAGTACCATTGCATTACGAATTTGCTGGTCGGCATGACGTGTGTCAATGCCCAATTTGAATGCCACTTCAACGGATTCGTCAAAATTGGCTTTGGCATATTTTTTGATGAGCGCAAAGGCTTCATCAACTTCATACAGTTTGTTACGGTCAACGAGTTTGGCATTCTCGTTGTATTTCTTACCGTGTTTTGCCATGTGTTATCCTCCTTTGTGGTGCAAACGGCTTCCGCCTCCCACATGTCTCGCAATTAGCCTTCTACTTCAATCCCCATGCTGCGGGCAGAGCCCTTGATCATAGACATGGCGGTTTCGATGGTAGCGGCATTTAAATCTTGCATTTTTGTTTCTGCGATTTCACGCACTTGTGCCTCGGTGACTTTGCCGACCTTATTCTTGTTCGGTTCACCGGAGGCCCGTTCCAAACCGGCCGCTTTTTTCAGCAAAACTGCTGCAGGCGGGGTTTTGGTGATGAACGTAAAGGAATGGTCCTGATACACGGTAATTTCAACCGGAATCAACATCCCCATCTGAGACTTTGTGCGTTCATTGAAATCATTGCAGAATTGCATCATGTTGACACCGTGCTGACCCAGGGCCGGCCCAACGGGCGGTGCAGGGTTTGCTTTCCCGGCTTCAACTTGCAATTTAATAAAACCGATGACTTTCTTTGCCATAAAAACACCTCCTTATTTAAGGTTACTTTTTCACATAGACCTTGTCAAAGTCCATTTCCATGCTGGTTTCGCGTCCGCCAAACAAGGCAGCGCTCACTTGAACTTTGCGACGGTCTCGGTCAATTGCCACAATGGTACCGATAAAGTCCGCAAAAGACGAATCGGTAAAGCCCACCGTATCGCCTACTTCGGCATCCAAGTCTGCCGGCGGAACTGTTTCGCCCTCCTCTGCAGCTTCCAGCGCACGCAAAAGCGGCTCCACTTCGTAATCCTGCAAGGGTACAGGACTGTTGCCCGCACCTACAAAGCCGGTTACACCGGTGGTATTGCGCACCACATACCATGACTCATCGGTTAAAACCATTTCCACAAAGACATAGCCCGGAAAAAGCTTCCGTACCACAGTACGGTTAGCGCCATTTTTCATTTCGCGCACTTCTTCTTCAGGGACAAGGCAGCGCAGAATATAGTCTTCCATGTTCATGGTCTTGGCTCGAGTGAGAAGGGTGCTTTGCACCTTCTTCTCGTAGCCGCTATAGGTATGAATCGCGTACCATGCCTTATTTTGATTTTCAGCCATGGTGAGGATTGGCCTCCTCTCTTACAATAACAAGCCTAAAGCAGCCGTGATGCCGGAATCCACTACCCAAATCAACGCTGTAATAATGGCAACGGTGACCAAAACAACACCGGTGTAGGTAATGGTTTCCTGGCGGTTGGGCCAATGAACTTTTTTCAGTTCACTGAAAGAAAGGCGAAGATTTTTCTTTAACCGTTTAAAAAATCCTTCCTTCTTTTCATTGCCTTTTTGTCTGCTCATTTCAATCATCCTTACCTAATTAGAGCGTTATTTGGTTTCTTTATGCAGTTGATGGGATTTGCAGAACGGGCAATATTTTTTGACTTCAAGGCGCCCGGTGGTGTTCTTCTTATTCTTATTCGTTTGGTAATTTCTATTTTTGCACTCTGTGCATTCCAATGTAATTCCGACGCGCATGTTTACACCTCCTGTAGAGGAATTTCGGATTTTTGACAATATAAAAAGACGTGCCGTCAAAAGGCACTTATACAGTTTACCGAACCGGCCGGTACTTGTCAATACTTTTTAGAGATTTATGCCCCTTATCAAGAAAAAAATACCGTCTAACCCTAATCTGGCCTCAACAAGACCACTTGTACCGGCCAGGCAAGCGCAAGGCCCGGCAAAAAAGGGAACTCCCATTCGCCGAATAAACGTTTGATTTTTGTGTATTTTTTTTGTATACTGGAGGCAACATTACCCGATGTCTCCATGCGCTGAAAGGAGTCCCGTATGCAGATAAAAACCGCTTTAAGTGCTCGCCAGGTGCGGATTTTAGATTTCATCACCGCCGAGGTGGAAGAAAAAGGTTATCCGCCGTCAGTGCGGGAAATCGGCGAAGCCGTTGACCTGAAAAGCTCGTCCACCGTCCACAATCATTTGAACCAACTGGAAAAAAAGGGCTATATCCAACGGGACCCGACCAAGCCCCGGGCCATCATGATCTTAAAAAACAGCGATGGCTCCGACTACCGGTCTTTTGCCGCAGTCAACGAAGAGGTCTTTGAAGAAATGGTCGGCTTGCCGGTCTATGGGGCTGTGGCGGCCGGCGCCCCTATTTTTGCCGATGAAAATTTAGAAGACCGCATTGCCATGCCCATGCGGTTCATCCGCGATGAAGGTGCCTTTATGCTGCGCATTCGCGGCGAATCCATGATTGACGCCGGCATCCTGGACGGGGATTATATTATTGTTGCCCCCCAGCCCACGGCTGCCAATGGCGATATCATTGTCGCCCTGATTGGCGATGAAGCCACCTGCAAAACCTACTACCGGGAAAAAAATCGCATTCGGTTGCAGCCGGAAAATCCCTCCATGGAACCGATTTACGCTGAAAACCCCATGATCATCGGGAAGGTCATCGGTTGCTATCGAGATATGCACCGTTAAGCCCAGCAGAAAAAATCCCTGGAACTGCCCTTAAAAGCAGTTCCAGGGATTTTTTATTTCCAGGTTGGTGGGCCATCAGCTCACCGACAGGACTGTCATTTATTGGATCAAGGCTTGACCGCGGTCAAAGGCCTCCATGTTCACATCAACAAATTTTTCTTTGACCGATGCGGCGATGACCGGTTTCCAATCAATGTCCGCCAGGTTCATCAATTTTGCCAAGGCCCCAAACAGGACCACATTGGCGACCTTCGGATTGCCCAATTCATCGGCAATATCCGAAGCTTTGATGACCACGGTATCTGCCACCAGCCCCTTTAACACGTCAATGGTGTCTTCCGGGTAGGTGATTTTACCGGACTGAACCGGGGCTGAGGGCAAGCCTTCATCATTGACGATGAGTTCCCCGCCCGGTTTTAAAAGGTGCATGTAGCGCAAGGCTTCCTGCTTTTCAAAGGCAACCATGATGTCGGCTTCGCCGTCACCGATGATTGGCGAATAGACCTTATCGCCATAGCGCACCTGGGTGGACACCGTGCCGCCACGTTGCGCCATGCCGTGAATTTCACTCATTTTTACGTCATAACCGGCATTCAGCAGCCCTTTGACCAGAATATTGGACAGAAAGACCGTGCCTTGACCACCGATACCGACCAACAGAACGGATGTCACACTCATTTTTTCTGCGTCTCCTTTCCGAGGCAAGGCTCACCAACGGCGTGGATGGCCTTAACCGGGCATACCTGTGAGCAAAGGCTGCAACCGAGGCATTGATTGCGATCAATAGAGCTTTTCTTGATCTCGGTTTGGAAGATAATAGCCGGGCAGCCGGTGCGGGTGCATTTTTTGCAACCGATGCAGACATCCTGGTCAACCGTAAAGCGGCGATTCAAGGGGCCGAATTCTTCCAGGTCTGCTTCGGTGTATTTCTTCAAGGCGCATGGGTAGCGGCTGATGATGACGCAAGGTTCCGTTTGAGCAAAGGCCCAGTCTAAGGCGTCATTCGTGGCTTTCTGATCATGCGGGTTGACGGTGCGGATGAGCTTACAGCCGAAGGCGCGGGCCACTTCTTCCACACTGACCATGTGGCTGATCTCACCTTGGGCGGTAAAGCCGGAGCCGGGGTTTTCCTGGTGCCCGGTCATGGCGGTGATCCGGTTGTCTAGAACGACGGTAATCAGGTTAGAGCCGTTGTACAGGGAGTTTTCCAACCCATTCATGCCGGTGGCGAAGAAGGTACTGTCCCCCATCACGGCAACAACCCGTTTTTCTTCACCGGACTGCTGGAGAATTTTGGCCACCCCATGGCCAACGGCCGTCGCACTGCCCATGCAGATCCCGCTGTCCAAGCAGAAAAGCGGTTCATACCCGCCCAGGGTATAGCAGCCGATGTCATTGGAAATATAGCAATTCTTCCGTTTGCCCAACGCATAGAAGAAGGACCGGTGCGGGCAGCCGGCACACATGGTCGGCGGACGCGGGATCAAATCTTTCGGATCGATTTGAATGCCCTTATGGTCTTCCCCTAAGAGGGCCTTGGCGATGATCCCAGGGTTTAATTCGTCCACAGCCGGAATGACTTCCTTGCCGATGCAGTCAATGCCGGCAGCTTTGATTTGCTCTTCCATAAACGGGTCAAGCTCTTCGACGACATAAAGCTTTTTAACGGTGCCGGCAAATTCGCGAATTTTATCCAGCGGCAGGGGGCAGGTAAAGCCAAGTTTTAAAATATTTGCCTGATCGCCGAAAACTTCTTTAACGTAATTATAGGCCGCGCCGGAAGTGACGATGCCGATATCGGCGCCGTTGTCCTCAACCGTATTGAAAGGCGATGCTTCAGCAGCTGCGCGCATTTTCGGTTGACGCGCATCCAGCAGGCGGCGGTTCGGTTTGGAGGAAGAAGGCGCCGAACCGAAGTGCTGCATGTTCGTTGCCCGATCCCACAGCGGCTGAATGGGGACTTCTTTCCGCTCCCGGGTTTCCACCAAACTCTTAGCGTGAGAAATACGGGTTGTAGACCGTACCATCACAATGGTGTTCAGTTCTTCTGATAACTCATAGGCCTCGCGCACCATGTCATAGCACTCTTGGCTATCTGACGGTTCCAACATGGCCACTTTGCCAAACTTGGCAAAGTTACGGTTGTCCTGCTCGTTCTGTGAGGAATGTTGTCCCGGGTCGTCTGCAGAAACGAAAACAAAGCCGCCATGCACACCCATGTAAGCGTAGGTCATAAAGGGGTCGGCGGCAACGTTCAGGCCAACGTGCTTCATGCTTGCAAAAGCACGTCCGCCAGCGATGGAAGCACCGATGGCGCTTTCCATGGCCACCTTTTCATTGGGGGCCCATTCTGCAACGAGACGGTCGTCCAAGGCGATGTTTTTCAAAATTTCACTGGACGGCGTCCCCGGATAGGCGGAAGCGAAATGAACGCCGGCATCGATGACGCCGCGTGCAAATGCCTCGTTACCGGTCAGCAGTTCTTTCATAATGGATTTCATCCTCTCCTTATCACTTCTCCATAACAGTGGTACATTGCTTAGTTCTATCCTATCACACTTTTGATTTTTTTCAACATTTTTATAGATATTTTTTATTTTTCAACATATTTTTACCTCAATGTTGGCGTCAGACCAACTTTATTTTCAACTGTTCAACAGCTCTTGTCTATCAATGGAGGCGTCCTGATGGGTAGCTAAGCGCATGCCCCCTGACTTTTTTCAAATGCCTCTTCCCCGCCTGGATGGCCATTCGCAATTGCATAAATCACAGCCGGCTCAAGTGGGATTTTCCTGCAAGCCCTTGTGGTCTTTGACATCTCATGCTATACTTTTTTTAAATTATGTTGAATGTTCCTACAAATAGGAGGGATCTTGATGGGGTCTGTTCCGGAAAATGATGTGCTTGAACTCTTGAATCAAATCGGCGAAGCCATTGCGCTAACCTTCGGGAAGGATTGCGAGGTCTGCATTTCCGATTTGGATACACCGGAAAAGGCGGTCCTGTACATCTATAACGGTCATGTGACCGGACGTGAAGTTGGATCGCCCTTGATTGACGAGGCCAAAGCCCGCGTCCGCAACACAGATGAAAACGTTTATCTCAACTACAAGAAAAAAATTCGAAAAAATGGGCCCTCACTCAAGTCCTCGACCATTGTTAAAAAAATTGGTGGCCGCAACATCGCTTTTTGCATCAATTACGACTGCACCCAGGTGGAGGCCATGCAGTACACGCTGATGAATTTTTTACAAACGTCCTCAGACCAGGAAGACCTGGATATTTTAGGCATTAATACGCCCTCCGCCCTGGCGCCCATTATCCAGGCCAGCATCCAGTCAACCAATAAACCGGTTTCAAATTTCAAAAAGGCCGACCGCTTAAAAGTCGTCCGGGACTTGGACAAGCGCGGGATTTTACAAATCCAAAACAGCGTCCGCCTGATTGCTGACGCCTTAGGCGTTTCTCGCTACAGCATTTATAATTATATTAAAGAGGTGCGTAAAGAGGACCACTAAAAAGACCTCTCCGT
This sequence comes from Peptococcus niger, assembly GCF_900101835.1. NCBI lineage: Bacteria > Bacillati > Bacillota > Clostridia > Eubacteriales > Peptococcaceae > Peptococcus > Peptococcus niger. The sequence continues at coordinate 89,053 of NZ_FNAF01000002.1, read as the reverse complement.
CTAGCGACGGAGAGGTCTTTTCCTATATTTCCTATAAGCGGGTGAGCCGCAGAGGGCGACGTGCCACCTCGCGATGGTAGCGGACCGCCGGTTCGCCTAAGATGAGCGCACATTGGGCCACTTCATCCGGCTTCAAACCGACCAATTCACGCAGGGGAGCATTTTCCGCCAAAATGGCGGTGATAAAGCCGATAAAGCAGGCCCCGTAGCCTTCCGCATGCGCCAAAAGTTCAATGCGACCGGCCGCAATCGGCGCATCGTTCACATCCCTATCCTTGGGGCGCACCAGTAAAAGCAGTTGCGGCGCCTGCCAAAAGAGGGGGTCTCGGCCGGCTTCATATTCGGCAAGCATGACCTTAAAGAAATGACGGTAGGGATGCTCCTCCGGTTGTTGAACAAAGGCTTTGAGCGCCTCCATGGCCCCTTCCCTAAGCGCCGCCAGGTGCTCTTCAACGAGAATATACCGAAGCGGCTGACGGTTGCCGGCACTCGGGGACAGGCGGGCCACTTCCATGAGCCGCTCCATCACCGTCTCTGGAACAGGGGCACCGTTAAACTGGCGGATAGACCGCCGTTCGCACATCAGCCGATAAACAAGATCGGCCACATTGTCCGGCAAGGCCTCGGCCGCCAGCTCTTTATTGGGCGCCCTGTTGAGGGCGGGCAAGCTGACCGCCTGCACCGGGCACACAGCGACGCAGTGACCGCAAAAAATGCAGCCCTTACTTTTTTGTACAGCCTTATCCTCTTCCAAAGCCAAAATATGCGCAGGACAATCGTTGACGCACAGCCCGCAGCCCACGCATTTATCGCGGTTAATATTGACTGTCATATGCTCTACCTCCCAGCCCATTGTAACATAAGACCAAAAACAGGTGGCACACAAAAAGAGCAAGCGCCCAGCACTTGCTCTTTTTTATTGATCAGCTTAATTATTTGTCGATTTTAGCAACAACGCCGGCGCCGACGGTGTGGCCGCCTTCGCGGATAGCGAAACGCAGGCCTTCTTCCATGGCGATGGGGCTGATGAGTTCGACGGTCATTTTGACGTTGTCCCCGGGCATGACCATTTCGGTGCCTTCGGGCAATTCGATGACGCCGGTTACGTCGGTGGTCCGGAAGTAAAATTGCGGACGGTAGCCGTCAAAGAAGGGTTTGTGTCGGCCGCCTTCTTCTTTGGTCAGGACGTAAACTTCGCTTTCGAATTTGGTGTGGGGGGTGATGGTTCCGGGTTTAGCCAGGACTTGACCACGTTCGATTTGGTCTTTGTCGATGCCGCGCAGGAGGGCGCCGATGTTGTCGCCGGCTTCTGCGTAGTCGAGTTGTTTGCGGAACATTTCTACGCCGGTGCAGACGGTTTTCTTGGTCTGTTCGGTGATGCCGACGATTTCGAGTTCGTCGCCGATTTTAAGCTGTCCGCGTTCGACACGGCCGGTGGCGACGGTGCCGCGCCCGGTGATGGAGAAGACGTCTTCGACGGGCATGAGGAAGGGTTTGTCAATGTCGCGTTCCGGGGTGGGGATGTAGTCGTCAACGGCTTGCATGAGTTCTTTGATGCCTTCTGCCCATTGACCGGTGGGGTCTTGCAGGGCTTGGTAGGCGCTGCCGCGAACGACGGGGATGTCGTCGCCGGGGAAGTCGTATTCGCTTAAGAGTTCGCGAATTTCCATTTCGACGAGTTCAAGGAGTTCTTCGTCGTCTACGAGGTCGCATTTGTTCATGAATACGACGATGTAGGGTACGCCTACTTGACGGGCTAAGAGGATGTGCTCGCGGGTTTGGGGCATGGGGCCGTCTGCTGCGGAGACGACGAGGATGGCGCCGTCCATTTGGGCTGCGCCGGTGATCATGTTTTTAACGTAGTCGGCGTGGCCCGGGCAGTCGACGTGGGCGTAGTGGCGCGCGTCGGTTTCGTATTCTACGTGGGAGGTATTGATGGTAATACCGCGTTCACGTTCTTCCGGGGCTTTGTCGATTTCGTCAAATTTGGTGTCTTTTGCCTTGCCTTCTTGGGCCAATACGGCGGTGATGGCGGCGGTGGTGGTCGTTTTACCATGGTCAACGTGACCGATGGTGCCGATGTTTACGTGCGGTTTTGTGCGTTCAAATTTTTCTTTTGCCATGCGGAAGCCTCCTATAAAAAAACAATTTTTACAATATTGATTGATTTCATTTTATAGCCTTAATGCAAACTTGTCAATTGTCAGCATAATGCAAAAGCATAGACCCTAATCCTCCAGCTGATTGGCGGGGTCAGCCGGCAGGCCCTGCCTTTCAAGCGCCACCAGATAATACTTGATGTTGTTCTGAATGTTTTCCGTACGGGTGATGCAACTGGTCAAATCCATTTTCGGATCCAGTTGGTAAAGGCGATCGGCCATGATCTCAAGGGTTTTGATGAAAAAATCGGCGTTGTCAAAGTGGTCCCGGAGGTCATCGGCCGCATGAACCGCATCCATAAAACGGCGCATGGCTTCACAGGCCGCTTGATGCGGCAGGCTAAAACCTGCCAAATCCTTAATAAAAATGGACCGTTGGTTAAACCGATGGGCAAACATATCCAGATACCCGCTGTGCAGCGTGGTCCGGAAGTAATCCAGCAGTTCTTCCAAGGTTCTGTCGCATTCTTCACCGTAAACCAATACGGTCATGATCTGAGCCATCGTCTTTCACCTCAATCCGCAGAGGACTTATTAAATAATTTTATCTTTCCTATAATTATAAGCCACATGCTTTATTTATCAAGTCTTATTTGCAGCAAAATAAAAATGCCCCGGCGGCAACGCGCCAGGGCAGGTAGGATCCTTTACCAGCCACGCGCCAAAACAGGCGCCAAAAATTGGCCGGTGTAGCTTTTTTTCTTTTTTGCCACCACTTCAGGGGAGCCGACTGCAACAATACGGCCGCCGCCGGACCCACCTTCAGGGCCTAAATCGATGATGTGGTCGGCACATTTAATGACGTCAAGGTTGTGCTCAATGACAATAACCGTTTCACCGGCATCAACCAACCTGTTTAAAACAGCCAGTAATTTTTTAATATCCGCTGCGTGTAAACCGGTGGTGGGTTCATCGAGAATGTAAACGGTTTTCCCGGTGGGGCGCTTGGACAGTTCGCTGGCCAGCTTAACCCGTTGGGCCTCGCCGCCGGACAGGGTGGTGGCCGGCTGCCCCAGGCGGATGTAGCCCAGGCCCACATCAACAATGGTTTGCAGCTTATTGGCCACGCGGGGAATATTTTCAAAAAAGCCCAACGCCTCTTCTGCCGTCATTTCCAAGACATCGGCGATGGTTTTGCCCCGGTAATGCACCTCCAGGGTTTCCCGGTTATACCGCTTGCCATGGCAGACTTCACAGGGAACATATACATCCGGCAGAAAATGCATCTCTATTTTAATGATGCCGTCACCGCGACAGGCTTCACAGCGACCGCCTTTAACGTTAAAACTGAAGCGCCCCGGCTTATAGCCGCGAATCTGAGCTTCCTTGGTGTCGGCAAAGAGCTGGCGGATGGCGTCAAAAACGCCGGTGTAGGTCGCCGGGTTGGAGCGGGGCGTGCGACCGATGGGGCTTTGGTCGATGTTCACCACTTTATCCACCTGGTCCAGACCCTCAAGGCCCTTATGCGCACCCGGCCGGGCTTTGGACTGGCTGTACAGGTGTTTCTCCAGGGCTTGGTTTAAAATATCGTTCACCAGGGTCGATTTACCGCTGCCGGAAACACCCGTCACGCAGGTAAAAACACCCAGCGGAAAGGTCACATCTATGCCATGCAAATTATTTTCCCGGGCCCCTAAGACGCGCAAGTGCCGGTCCGGATCAACCGGCCGCCGCGAGGCCGGTACCGGAATGGTTTCCTGGCCGGACAGGTAGCGCCCGGTGATAGAGGCCTCATTGGCCATCACTTCTTCCGGCGTCCCGCTGGCGATGATTTCACCGCCATGTTCACCGGCACCCGGCCCGACATCAACGAGGAAATCGGCTGCCCGCATGGTTTCATCGTCGTGTTCCACCACAATCAGGGTATTGCCCAGGTCTGTCAAATGACGCAGGGTCTTGATCAGCCGGTCGTTATCCCGCTGGTGTAGCCCGATGGACGGTTCGTCTAAAATGTATAGAACCCCCACCAAGCCGGAGCCAATCTGGGTCGCTAAGCGGATGCGCTGGGCTTCACCGCCGGAAAGAGAGCCTGCCATCCGGTCCAGGGTCAGGTAGTTCAGGCCGACGTTGGCCAAAAACCGCAACCGTTCAATAATTTCTTTGGTGATCAGCCGGGAGATATAGGCCTCCCGTTCGTTCAGTTCCAGCCCTTCAAAAAAGTCCAGCCCATCTGCAATATTGTGCTCGGTGAGTTCAGCAATATTCTTGCCACCCACGGTCACCGCCAAGGCTTCCGGACGCAACCGCCGCCCCTGGCAATGGTCGCAGGTCTGCGAAACCATATAGGTCTCAATTTCCTGCCGCACATAATCGCTGCTGCTGTTTTTATAGCGCCGCTCTAAATTGGGAATTAAGCCTTCAAAGGGTTTGCGGTAGGTCTTCTTTTCTTTAAATAGGTTGGTGTAGGAAAAGCGCAAGGTCGGGTGATCGCCGCCATAAAGGATAAAGTCCCGGTCCGCTTTGGGCAAAGACTTCCACGGCTTTTCCATGTCTATGCCCCGAAGTTCCGCCAAAGCCGCCAGCATTTTTGGATAAAAATCGGAAGCGGACCCTCTGCGCCAGGGTCTTAAAACCCCCTCCGCCAAGGTCATGGCCGGATCTTCAATGATTAAGTCCGGGTCCAGGGCCCGGATGACGCCGATGCCATCGCAATGCGGGCAGGCCCCCAGAGGGTTGTTAAAGGAAAAAAGCTGGGGGCTGATTTCCGGCATAGATAGGTGACAATCGGTACAGGCAAAATGTTCACTGAAGCGCAATAGGTCGCCATCCGCATCCACCCACACCTCGCCATCGGCAATTTCCAGCGCCGTCTGCAGCGACCCGGCCAGCCGGCTCTCCACCTCAGGGCGCACCTTAATCCGATCAATCACCACCTGCACATCATGCCGCTTGTTCTTTGCCAGCTGGATGTCTTCGGCCAAATCATAGGTCTCGCCGTCAATGCGCACCCGGATATAGCCGGCCTGGCGGAATTGGTCTAAAAGGCGCTTAAATTCTCCCTTGCGATTCTGCACCGCCGGCGCCAATATTTGTAAGCGACTGCCTTCCGGCAGGGTCATCAGCTGGTCTACCATTTGATCCACCGTCTGGCGGGTAATCGGCTTCCCACACTCGGGGCAATGGGCCTGACCCACCCGGGCAAAGAGCAGGCGCAGGTAATCATAGATCTCCGTTACCGTTCCCACCGTGGAGCGCGGATTACGGCTGGTGGTTTTCTGGTCTATGGAAATCGCCGGCGACAGGCCGGAGATTTCATCGACATCCGGCTTATCCATCTGACCTAAGAACATGCGCGCATAGGAGGACAGGGACTCAACATAGCGCCGCTGCCCCTCTGCGTAAATGGTGTCAAAGGCCAGGGAGGATTTTCCCGACCCGGACAAGCCGGTAACCACCACCAGCTTTTCCCGCGGAATATCCAAGTTAATATTTTTTAGGTTATTCACCCGCGCCCCACGGATGCGAATAAATTCTTGAGCCATAAGGCCTCCCTTCCAAACATAAGCGGTCTTTTAACGACCGCCATTTTGAATGCGGCGAATTTCATCCCTTAATTCTGCCGCCACTTCAAACTCCAGGTTCTTAGCCGCCTCTTTCATGGCCTTTTCTAAAATTTGCAGGTGCTGTTTCCGCCCCTTTCGGTCCGGAGGAACGTCCCGCAAGAGATAGGTCGGCTCTTCTTCAGCCACCTTTTCCGTGGCCCGGATGTCATCAGCCACCCGCTTGCGAATGGTTTCCGGGGTTATGCCGTGGGCCTCATTGTAGGCCATCTGAATCCTACGTCGCCGGTCAGTTTCATCAATGGTGCGACGCATGGACCCGGTAATGGTATCGGCGTACATGATGACCCTGCCGTTGGCATTACGGGCCGCCCGGCCGACGGTCTGGATCATTGACCGTTCGCTCCGCAAAAAGCCCTCTTTATCCGCATCCAGGATGGCCACCAGGGAGACTTCCGGCAAGTCCAACCCTTCACGCAGGAGGTTGATCCCCACCAATACGTCAAATTTGCCCAACCGCAGGTCTCGCAAGATTTCCATCCGCTCCAGGGTTTTAACTTCACTGTGCAAATAACGCACCCGGATGCCCGCATTGGCCAGGTAATCCGTCAAGTCTTCAGCCATCCGCTTGGTCAAGGTGGTGACCAGGACGCGCTCATCCCGTTCAGTCCGCAAGCGACATTCGTCCATCAGGTCATCAATCTGCCCCAAAATTGGCCGCACTTCAATGGGCGGATCCAAGAGCCCGGTGGGGCGAATAATCTGTTCAACGGTCTGCAGGGCATGTTCTTGTTCATAGGGACCGGGCGTTGCAGAAACGTAAACGGTCTGCCGCACCCGCGCTTCAAATTCATCAAAGGTCAGCGGCCTATTGTCTAAGGCAGACGGCAAGCGAAAGCCGTAGTTGACCAAGTTTTCCTTGCGAGACCGGTCTCCGGCGTACATGCCGCCGATTTGTGGTACGGCCACATGGCTTTCATCAATAAAGGTAATAAAGTCTTCCGGAAAAAAGTCCAAGAGGGTGTAAGGCGTAGAGCCCGGCGGCCGCCCGGCCAAGGGCCGTGAATAATTTTCCACCCCGGAGCAAAAACCCAGTTCCCGCAACATTTCCAAATCATACCGCGTCCGCTCACCGATGCGCTGAGCCTCAATCAGCTTCCCTTCGCTTTCAAATTTGGCAATTTGCTCCCGCATTTCCGCTTCAATATTGCGGATGGCCGTTTCCATGTAGGCCGGCGAGGTCACGTAGTGGGTATTCGGATAAATGGCCACATGCTTGCGCACACCCACCGTCTTACCGGTCACCGCTTCCACTTCGCTGATCCGGTCCACCTCATCGCCGAAAAATTCAATGCGGATGCTCTTATCGCTTGAGGAGGGCGGAAAGACGTCCACCACATCCCCCCGCACCCGGAAGGTCCCGCGCTTAAAATCCACATCATTGCGTTCAAATTGAATTTCCACCAGGCGCCGTAAAATATCATCCCGGTCCACTTCTTGCCCGACCCGCAGGTTTAAAACCCGGTCTTTGTAAAAATCCGGCGACCCTAAGCCGTAAATACAGGACACGGAGGCCACGATGATGACATCCCGCCGTTCCAAAAGAGAGGCCGTCGCACTGTGGCGCAACTTTTCTATTTCCTCATTGATCTGGGCGTCTTTTTCAATAAAGGTATCGGTGCGTGCCACATAGGCTTCCGGCTGGTAATAATCATAATAGCTGACAAAATACTCCACCGCATTATGCGGAAAGAAAGCCTTAAATTCGCTGTACAACTGAGCGGCCAAGGTTTTATTCGGCTCAAAAATCAGCGCCGGACGATTGGCGCGCGCAATAAGATTGGCCATGGTAAATGTTTTGCCGCTCCCGGTCACCCCCAAAAGGGTTTGCTTGGGATAGCCCAGGTTCAGCCCCTCCAGCAATTGCTCAATCGCTTTGGGCTGGTCACCTGTGGGCTTAAAATCACTAACCAATTGAAAATCCGGCATGGCCGCCCTCCTTTTTGCTATTTCCTCACACGTTCAGAACACATGTACCATACATACCCGGCCAGGTAAACTTTTAAGCAGGACTACAAATAGAAAGAGCGCACCAGCGTGCGCTCTAAGCCCTTTGCTTCTTGCAAGGCCAGAAAATCAGGCATCCTTTTCAATCAGGTCACCTGTCTCCAGGTTGTACTTATATTCCACTTCCTGCTTACTTTGGTCCTTGCTTTCAACTTCTAAAACCCAAAGGCCATCATCGTGGGACAGGCTGTAGCCGATGGCATAGGCCCCATCTCTGTCTTTAACAGCCTTATCAACCAGGGCATCAATCTTATCGAGCATATCCTTGCTAATAACAGGATCGACATTTGTATCGTCATCCTTGTCTAAATCATCTTTAATGACAGACAGGTCATTGGCGTCTAAGACCAGCTCAGCCTCTTGACCCTCCATTTGCCCTTCCAAACCATAGACCAGGCGGCCATTCTCATAGGAAAGTGCAAACTGAGTCAAGTCCATGTCGGCGTGGAGTTCTTTAAACTTGTCAAAGGCGGCCTCTTTGCTGGCCTGAGCCTGGGTGATATCCTTTTCACCGGCCTGGCCTGCCTTATTCGTATCGCTTTGTTCTGTTTTCGCTGAAGCAGACCCCTGGTCATCATCTTTGGCCTGTTGACTGGCCTGGTTGCCACAAGCTGTAACCAGCAGGGTCAGAGATAAAGCAAGGACGATCCATCTTTTTTTCATATTATCTATCTCCTTTTAAGTAAACACTATGAGATACATACCCGTAAAAAATTTTAGCTAAAACCAGCCTATTCTTTACAAGGCCTTACTGCCCTTATAAACAAAAAAACGCACAGACAAAAAGGTCTGTACGTTACTAGCGGCACAGGGACTTGAACCCCGGACACTACGGGTATGAACCGTATGCTCTAGCCAGCTGAGCTATGCCGCCAAAAAAGCTGATATCCGGATTTGAACCGGAGACCTCCACCTTACCAAGGTGGCGCTCTACCTACTGAGCTATATCAGCATAAAAAATTGCGGGGACAGGATTTGAACCTGCGACCTTCGGGTTATGAGCCCGACGAGCTACCAACTGCTCCACCCCGCGGCAATATGATGGAGGGAGAAGGATTCGAACCTTCGAAAGCTGAGCTAACGGATTTACAGTCCGTCCCCTTTGGCCACTCGGGAACCCCTCCATACACCGGTTATTTACCAGCGAAATACATTATACAGGCCCAACGAGGATTCGTCAAGGATAAATTTAATTATCTTGTAAAAACTCATCAGGAATTTTATTTTAACATAGAGCCCCTCGCTTGTCAAAAGATGACTGTCCCAGCTCATAAAAAAATGGGGATGCGCCTAATCATTAGGCGCATCCCCATTTAGCATACAAGTGATATCGCTTATTCAGCTTTCCAAAGGCCGTGCAGGTTGCAGTATTCGTAAGCCCGGACGAATTTTTCACCGTCTTCCAGTACGAAGCTGGCTTTCGGTTCGTCCTGCGGGGTCAGGTCTTTGCGCAAAACGCGTTTGTCGGTTTGAACAACGATGAAGGGAATGTAGTGTTCTTCAGTCATCGGATGTTCAACGCTGCCGACAACGACTTTAACCACATTGCCGTCTTGGCTAACAACGGGAACGTGCTTTTCACCGGCGGCATCGGTGGAGTTTGCTTTCAAAAGTTCCAGACCGGCGCCATCTGCAACGTAAAGGACTTCAGAAACGTTTTTGGTTTCAGAGCATCTGACAAATTTTAATTCTTCCATGTTTATACCTCCAGGTGTGTTGTTCAAGTGTTTAATCGTGAATTAGCTGACACTTTTATCATACCCGGCGGCTGGCTATCATAAACAACGGTTTTTTATTTTTAATGCGCTTGTTTCCAGGTCGTGCCGTTTTTGCCGTCTTCCAGGACAATGCCCAGGTCTTTTAGCCGGTCGCGGATGGCATCGGCTAAAGCGAATTGCTTATCGGCACGCGCCTGTGCTCGCAGGTCGATCAAAAGGGCCATCAGGTCATCCGCCAGGGCATCATCGGTGCCTGGTGCCTCAAAGTCCAGGCCAAAGACGTAAAGAAGAGAATCAAACAGGTCTTGGGCTTCTTTCAGGGCAGCCTTTTCATGGTCTTCTTCCCGCAAATAGGTGTTGACATCACGCGCCAGGTCAAACAGAGCGCTTAGACCCAAGGCGGTATTGAAATCATCATCCATGCCGGCTTCAAAGTTTGTCTTCACTTCTGCCAATTGGCGCCGTAGGGTCGCTTCAGGAGCACCGGCCCCACCATCGGCGGTGGCTTGAGCGGCCACCAGGTTATGGTAGGCATTTTTAAGGCGGTCCAGCCCCCGGGCAGCTGCTTCGATTTTAGCATCGTCAAAGTCCAAGGGGCTACGGTAGTGAACGCTCAACAAATAATAGCGCACCACGTCACCGGGGAATTTATCCAAGATTTCCCGCAGCAGGAAAAAGTTACCCAGCGACTTGCTCATTTTTTCTTCATTGATGGTAATGAAGCCGTTGTGCATCCAGTACCGCGCCATGGGCGCGTGAGAGGCGGAGCAACTTTGGGCGATTTCATTTTCATGGTGGGGAAAGATTAAGTCCTGACCGCCACCGTGAATGTCAAAGGTCTGCCCCAAGTAGGCCCGGCTCATGGCGGAACATTCGATGTGCCAACCCGGTCGGCCCTGGCCCCAAGGCGATTCCCAAGCCGGTTCGCCCGGTTTGGCGCTTTTCCACAGGGCAAAGTCCAGCGGATCGTGCTTTTTCTCATCAACATCCACCCGGGCACCGGCCATCAGCTCATCAATATTCCGTCCGGAAAGTTGACCGTAATCTTCATACTTCCGCACGGCAAAATAGACGTCACCATTGTCCAAGGCATAGGCGTAGCCGGCGTCAATCAACTCCTGCACAAAATTGATGATTTCCTGCATGTGCTCGCTGACGCGCGGATTTTTATCCGCCGGCAGGATGTTCAGTTTGCCGGTATCTTCAAAGAAGGCGTCAATGTAAAATTGTGCCACTTCGGCGGCCGTCTTGCCTTCCTCATGGCTGCGGTTGATGATTTTATCGTCCACATCGGTAAAATTCGACACATAGGTCACCCGGTAACCGCGATAGGTAAAGTAGCGGCGCACCGTATCAAAAACCACAATCGGACGGGCATTGCCCAGGTGAATGTAATTATAGGTCGTCGGTCCGCAGACATACATCCGCACTTCGCCTTCATGCACCGGCTGAAATGTTTCCTTGCTGCGGGTCAGCGTGTTGTACAATTTTATGCTCATTGCCCTTTTTCCTCCATTTCTTCCAAACGTATCTGGACATCGTCCAGACGCATGCGCAGGTCTGTCAGGCATTCACAAATCGGGTCCGGCAGGCGGTTGTGCTCCAAGTCCACGTGGTGCTTATCCGTCGGCACCCGGTTGCCATCTTGTTTGACCACCTTGCCGGGAATCCCCACCACCGTTGAATTGGCGGGCACATCCTGGAGTACCACTGAACCGGCGCCGATTTTTACATTGGCACCGATTTGGATATTGCCCAATACGCGGGCCCCGCTGGAGACCATCACCCCATCACCCAAGGTGGGGTGGCGTTTGCCTTTTTCTTTACCGGTCCCCCCCAGGGTAACCCCCTGAAAAAGCGTCACATCATCGCCGATAATCGTCGTCTCGCCGATGACGATGCCGCAGCCGTGGTCGATAAAAAATCCTTCGCCAATGCTGGCACCCGGATGGATTTCCACCTGGGTAAAGAAGCGGGTGATTTGCGAAATAAGCCGGGCCGATGACCGAAAGCCCAGGAGATACATTTGATGGGTCAAGCGGTGCACCCAAATGGCATGCAACCCGGGGTAATTGAAAATCACCTCGCCAATGGTTCTGGCAGCCGGATCCCGTTCAAAGACCACTTCTATATCGCGTCGCAATTGTTTAAACATCTTTTTCCCCCTCACGCGACGTGTCCAAGTCAAGCGCCACCGGCGCATGAGCGGACCCGTAAATATCGGTATAAATGGCGGCATGTACCCTGCGGCTGCGCCAGCCGGCCGAGACCGGGAAATTGTCATGACTTGTCCCTTCCCTGGCCTCGCAAGATCAAGGCATTAAAAAAGCCGCACGAATGTGCGGCCGTCAAACGGTCATTAGCCGAGGATATCTTCAATCTTTTCTTCGTAATCTTCAATGTCTTTTTCGCCGGCCATTTTTCCGACGTATTCGCCATCGTTAAAGAAAAGAACCTGCGGAACACCTTTTAAAGAGAACCGCTGGAATAAATCTTTTTGTTCCTCAACATCCACCGTGTAGAAACCAAATTTGCCTTCGTAATCTTCCTCCAGCTCTTCCAGTTTCGGTTTAATAGCCTGGCACACATGACACGTTTTGCGGGAGAATATTACGCAACAGGGTTCACCATCGTCATAAATGATTTCTTCAAATAAATTTGCATCCAATTTCTGCATGACTCTCACTCCTATTCCGGCACCCTCGCCCGGTGCACTAATCTATTCAGCAGTATAGCAAACTCTTCGCCGGCTGTCCAGTTTTTTATGCTTTCACTGCATTTTTCACAAACCGGATGAAGTGTGACTGGTAATAATCCGCCAGCGTAGTCCCGCTCTGGACATCATAGAAGGGCAAGGCCTCCGTGCCCAGGGCCGCGGCGAAATCATCAAATACCTCATCCATGTCCAGCCGGTCTCCACAGGGCAGTTTAGCGCCGGCCGCCTTTAAGCGATTTTCAAAGAGTTCCAAGTGACCTTTCAATTCAGCGCCTCCTTATGCTATGATACAAGAACCCGCTTTCTTTGCGCGGTCATTTTAACGATACTACTGTTATTTTAACGAAGATGCCCCTGCCTTGCAAGAAAAACCAGGCTGCATCCTCTTTATTTATCCACACCGACACAAGCTTAATCCCAAGGAGGAGCCCATGGCCAGAATCCGACACATCCCGGGCACACACGATATGCTGCTCACCAACCCTTACGTCATCACCCGCGCCGAACCGACCCTTGCTTTTTGGCAAAATTGTTTCGGTGCAAACCGTCCCTTGCGCATAGAAGTCGGCTGCGGACGGGGCCGGTTTATTTACGCAGCCGGGCAAACCTGTCCAGATAAAAATTGGCTGGCGCTGGACATTGTGCCGGAGATCATCCGCGAAGCCTTGGAGCGCTACAGCCATCGCGCCGATTGGCCGGACAACGTTCGCTTTATGGCCTGCGATGCCTCCGAGCTCCTACGCATCCTGCCGGCTCATTCCGTAGAACGGATTTACCTGCACTTTTCGGACCCCTGGCCTAAAAAGCGTCATGCCAAGCGGCGGCTGACCGCCCCCGGCTTTCTCGCCATCTACCGGACCCTCTTGCAAGCAGATGGGGATGTCCTTTTCAAAACAGACCACGACGATTTTTACGCCTATTCTTTACAGACATTTGCTGGAAACGGCTGGCAGATTGGAAGCGCCAACCGGGATATCTACGCTGACCTGCCGGCAGACAACATTGCCACCGAATACGAGCGCCGCTACCACCGGCAAGACATCCCCATCGGCCAGATCATTGCCCGTCCACCGGAAGAACGATAAAAAATGCCGGCAAATGCCGGATTAAGACGAGCCTTGAAGAGGACCCTTGAATTTCCTGTGTCATGGCGGACCTTTCCGGGTATAAAATCAATAGCGGTCCTGCACCGCTCAACCAACAGCTATTTAAGGATGAAAGGATGACTGTAATGGCTTCAATTTACGACTTCACCGTAAAAGATACCCAAGGAAATGACGTTGCTTTAAGCGATTATAAGGGCAAGGTCCTGCTCATCGTCAACACCGCTACGGAATGCGGCTTTACCCCTCAATATGAAGGCTTGGAAGAGCTGTACAAAGAATTCAAAGATCAACCTTTTGAAATTCTTGACTTCCCCTGCAACCAATTCTTGAACCAAGCCCCCGGCAGCAACGAAGAGATTGCCAATTTCTGTAAGATTAAATTTGGCACCGAATTCACCACCTTCGGTAAAATTGACGTCAACGGCGAAAATGAGGACCCCCTCTACACCTTCTTAAAAGACGCTCAGCCACAAGGCATTGCCGATGCCGGCACCGCCGCTTTTTTGGCCAAGCTTGAAGAAGTGACCGATGTCTACCGTGGCAACAATATCAAATGGAACTTCACCAAGTTCTTAGTGGATAAAGAGGGCAAGGTCGTTGCGCGCTATGAACCGAACATCGAACCGAAGCGCTTTGTGAAAAAAATCCAGGAACTCCTGTAAACCAAGTCAGGCCGCTTAGGCCATTACAAAACTTAGCTTATAAAGAATCGACCGCCATTTATCTGTGACGGTCGATTCTTTATTTTTCTTGAATTGTTAGCGCCCCCAGACAGCGACAAAAACATCAGTGGGATAAGCTCTTTTACCTTATTGACGGCTGCGGCGATCCAAGCGGTAGGCATAGCCGATGGGCAAAACCCCCGCCAGGATGACCATCACAAGGGCCAAGCCGGCCGCCACAGCTGTATCTGTCATACCGGCAATAACAGCCACCAGACCGGCAGCACTTATTAAATACCCGCCAAGCCGCTGTGTCTTTGCCCACACTTCCGGCGACCGACCCGTCCAGGGAAGGCGATAGCCGTAAAAAGCATTGACCGGCGTTTTCGGCAAATAATTCCCTACGGCGATAAACAGGACGCCAATAAGCAGCAAGACCCAGCGCCGGACGGAAAGCGCCGTCCCCAGGTTAAACTGCACCATCATAATGGTCACCGCCAAGCCGATGACCGGCACCGCTAACAAAGAAAGGGCCCGCATCATCGGATGGACCTCGTCACTCCGCTGGGCCGAAAAAAAGACCAGGGTCTGGAGGGCTGCAAAAAATAGCGGCAGCCCCCATACCGTTGATAATTTTCCCTGAAAACGGTCCGGCGTATTGTCAAAAGAAAAATGCACCGCCATCTGCTCCGGCAACTGGTCATAATAATATAAGCCGTAGGCCAGGCTCAACCCGATCAAGACCAGTCCGATGAAATACAATCGTTTGTTCATAAGGCCCCTCCTTTAACCGATACGATAAACGCTAAGACATCTTCAAATACCGAGGTGTTCAGTTCATAAATCATATAAGTGCCCTCTTTTCTTACCCGCACCAGGTCGGCCGCCTTTAAAACAGACAAGTGGTAGGACACAGTCGCCCCAGTGAGCTGAAATTGCGCTCCAATATCACCGGCCGTCATCGGGCCGGCCCGCAAGAGCTGCAACATTTCCCGGCGCTGCTCATCGGCCAAGGCCTTAAAAGTTTTATCCATGCCCATGGCAAGAGCCTCCCTCTATTTAGATTTTTTTCTAAATAGAGAATACCCCATTTTGCTGCCCACGTCAATAACTATTTAGAAGTTTTTCTAACCTATTGCCTCCCTACCTGCCGGCATGCAAAAAGCCCCCCGATGATCATCGGGGGGCGGATAGGCCCTTTCTTAGGCCTTGCAAGCTGCCATATAGTCGTCCAGGCGTTCTTCCATGTATTGGGCAATCAGCGCCACCATCGGTGCGGAGGTTTGATCCCGGTAGTAGGTATCAATCGCTTCATAAAAGGCATCGCGATCGTCCGGGGAAATGCTGACGGCCGGGTAACCTTGCTGCAAGAGCATGAAGTTTAAGAGCAGGCGACCAACACGGCCATTGGCATCCATAAAGGGACGAATGCCGTCAAATTTCATAAGGAAAAGTACGGCGCTTTCCACCGCATGCAGCTGCGGATTGATAAACTTGCCCAGCTGTTTCGCCATCTTAGCCGGCACGCGATCGGCTTCCGGCGGCTGGTGGTAGGCCCCCAGCACATGGATGGATTCCAAGCGATATTTGCCACGTTCGGCCGGCTTTTCAACCATGACCAAGGCGTGCAGTTCTTTAATAATTTTTTCAGACAGGGGAACGCGTTTGGCGACCAAATCTTTCATATGGTCATAGGCATCACCCAGACCGACCACCTGTAGATGGGCAACCAGGGGCTTATCGGCCACAACCTTACCGGCCAAAACCTGGGCCACCTCATCGCGGCTTAACGGGTTGCCGCTGATGGCGCCACATTCATAGATAAAGGTGATTTTAAACTGTTCTTCGATCTCCGCCACTTTTTCCGGGCTCTTTTCGGAACAGGCTTTCAGCGCATTGTTCTTTTCATCAATGCGGCCAATCAGTTCTTCATATTCAGGCGAAGACGGCCGTGCTTGTAAATTCGGCGGAATCACCGGGCAGATGGCATCTTCTGGGATAAAGAAGGTGCGCCCCTCTTTAACCACCCCCACCAAGGAGCCGTCCAGACAAAAGTCTGTAACCATCTCCTCATCGATCTGCCATTTTTCGGCAGCTTGCTTGACTGACATGTACGCCATGATAAAGGACCTCCGTTTCATTTTCCGACAGGTGACAGTACTCCAACTGTTCTCTTAGGTCTATTATACGAAAATTCAGGCCGCTTGCCAACAGACAATCGACCTGAACCGTATTCACTTATTTGGCGGCCATTGCCCGGCAATATAATCTATCACCGGCGAGAGTACCCTGCAGGCCTGGCAACAGAGGCGCTTTCTGCACCTGAGCATCACAGACGGTCACCACTTTTATCGCTGACCTAGGTCAGGCTTCAGCACCTATCGCCCATAGCAAAATGCTGCCGAGGTTCATGAGTTTATGATATTTACCGCGGCATATCAAGACAATATTTTCTTTGATGGATGCTTTTCTTGCCCTTCTTTATGATAAAATAAAAAGACCCAGTGAAGAGGGGATTGAAGGAGGTCTATGGTGAGTATTTTAGAGGTGATTTTAATCGGTGTGGGCTTGTCGATGGATGCCTGTGCCGTTACAATGTGCAATATTTTAGGCTTGAAGGGCGAAGGCAGCCGGCGCATTTGGTTGATGCCGGTTTTTTTTGGTGCATTCCAGGCACTGATGCCGACCCTGGGCTACGGGCCGGGTATGGGGCTGGCCCATATCATCGGCACCTATGGGTCCTATATTGTGGCCGGTATTTTGGCGGTCATCGGTCTGAACATGCTGCGCAATGCCTGGCAAGGTGACGGCGCCTGTGTCCTCCAGCAACTGAGCCTCTGGCTCTTGACAACCCAGGCTGTGGCCACTGCCATTGACGCTTTTTTTGTAGGTGTGTCCTTCGGCGCCGTCGGCACCCCCTTGGCCTATGTCCTTATTATCGGCGCCACCACCGCCGTGCTGGTAAGCCTGGTCATTTTTTTGGCCCGCCCGCTCAGCCGCCACTTAGGCAATAAGGCTGAATGGGTCGGTGGCGCCCTGCTCTTAATTGTCGCCTTGACCCAGCTTTTTTAAGGCCCACTGGCAGGTTTGTCCTGCCAAGAGCCCTACGACCATTTGTAATTAAAACCCGACTCATAAAGTAAGCGCCCTAAGGCCGTCTAACGTACCTTAGGGCGCTTATTTTATGCTTGGGCATGGCTCTTATCCAGGGCAAAGAGCAGTTCACAACTCGCAACTTTTTCGTCACGGGCATTGACGGCGGTGGCTTCACCGATACCGATGGCGCCGCGCCGTTTGGTCAGGCGAACCGTAAAGGTGAGGAGGTCACCCGGCCGCACCGGCCGGTGAAACCGGGCCTTGTTGATTCCCGCCAAGAGGGCCACCGCACCGGCATCATCGCCTTGTAAAAGAGCCAAGGCCCCGGTCTGCGCCATGGCCTCAAGGATGAGGACGCCGGGCATCACGGCATAGCCGGGAAAATGGCCTTGAAAAAACCATTCATTGCCGCTGACGGCTCGCACAGCGGTGGCGGAAACGCCAGGAGTGATGTCAATGGCCCGGTCCAGGAGCAAAAAGGGAAAGCGGTGGGGGAGGATCTGCTGGATCTCGTCAAAGTCAAGCATGGGGTCCCTCCCATCTTTTCAGCAAGAGGCAGGCGTTGTGACCACCGAAGCCCAGGGTATTGGTAAGGGCCGTGGCAACCGCTTCGCCACCCTTGGCCAAGGGAAGGGCGCATGCCGGATCTTGGTGCAGGGTACCGAATTGCCCCGGCATGGCATTGTAGGCCAGGGCTTGAGCACAAATCAAGGCCTCCAGGGCCCCCACCGCCCCCAGGAGGTGGCCGGTCAGTGCCTTGGTGGAGCTGACCCGGGGCAGGTCTTGGCCGAAAACGCTCCTAAAGACCTGACTCTCTATTTTATCATTCAAGGGCGTCGACGTGCCGTGGGCATTGATGTAATCAAGGTCCCCCGGCGCCAGCCTCCCTTCTGCCAAGGCCTGCCGGATGGCCGCCGCAGCCGCCTGGCCGTCTTCTGCCGGTGCGGTGATATGATGGGCGTCACAGGTTTCACCGTAGCCGATGATTTCCGCGTAAATATGACCACCGCGCGCCACGGCCCGGTCGGCTTCTTCCAAGACCAATATGGCCGCGCCTTCACCCATAACGAAACCGGACCGGTCCCGATCAAAGGGGATGGACGCCCGATCCGGGTCCCTGCCCATGTGCAAGGCCCGCATGGCAGTAAAACCACCGATGGCCAGGGGTGTAATGCTGGCTTCGCAACCTCCGGCCAGGATGGCATCCTGGTAGCCATCACGAATCATGCGGAAGGCCTGGCCGACGGCCGTTGTCGAAGAGGCGCAGGCTGAGGCCACGGACATGGAGGGGCCCTTGGCCTTGGCGGTCATGGCCACCTGGGCCGCGCCCATATTGGAAATCACCATAGGAATAAAATAAGGGGTCACCCGGTCAAATTTATTGTCCGCGGACACCCGCCGGTCCTCTCCCTCAATGGTCGACAAACCGCCGATACCGGATGCCACAACCGTGCCCAAGCGGTAAGGGTCAACCTGTAAATCGCCGGCATCCGCCAAGGCCTCGCGCGCCGCAATGAGGGCAAATTGAATATAAGGGTCCAAGTGCCGGGCCTCTTTGGCGGCAAAATAATCTTCGGGGCAGTAGCCCTTGACCTCAGCGGCCAGGGTCACCCGCCGGCCTTCGGTCGCATAATGGGTAATGGGCCCAATCCCGTGGCGGCCCGCTGCCACCGCTGCCCAGGTGGCAGGGGCGTCTTGCCCGATGCCGTTGACAGTGCCCACGCCGCTAATGACTACACGTCTGTTCATAAATCCTCCTACATCACCATGCCGCCGTCTACAGTCAAAACTTGCCCGGTTATATAGGCAGCCCCCTCACCGGCTAAGAAGGCCACTGCTGCTGCCACATCTGCCGGCCTGCCGACACGTCCCAAGGGAATCTGGGCCAAATTTTTCGCTTTGACCTCATCAGAAAGGACGGCGGTCATCTTTGTATCAATGTAGCCGGGGGCCACTGCGTTGACGGTAATATTGCGCGGTGCCAGTTCCCGGGCCAGGCTTTTGGTCAAGCCGATCAGACCGGCTTTGCTGGCGGCGTAATTGGTCTGGGCAGCGTTGCCGGTCAAGCCCACCACCGAGGCCATATTGATGATACGCCCCTTGCGTTGGCGCATCATGGGGCGGCAGGCGGCCCGGCACATGGCAAAGGCAGCGTATAAGTTGGCCTCCATCACGTCAAAATAATCTGCATCGCTCATTTTCATGAGCAGGCCGTCCCGGGTAATGCCTGCATTATTGACCAAGGCGTCCAAATGCCCCGCCTTTTCTAAGGCCTCTGCCAGCAAGTCCGCCGCTACCCCCGGCCGGCTCAAGTCCCCTTGCAGGGGGATGGCGCCGAACCGCTGAGCCAGTTCATCTGCGGCCGACCGGTTGGCATGATAATGGGCCAAGACCCGCCAGCCGTTTTCGCTCAGGGTTTCTACAATGGCCCGGCCGATGTCACCAGTGGCCCCGGTAACCAAGGCTGTCTTCATATTGTCTGTCATCCTATCCTCCCAACTCGTCCACCAGCGCACGACAGTCTTCCAGGCCATCCACGGCGTAAACCCTTACCGTCCGTCCCAGCGTCTTGCGCAATAAACCGGTCAGGACCTTTCCCGGCCCGATCTCAATAAATACGCTGACCCCCATATCCTGCGCCTGCCGGAAACTGTCAACCAACCGTACCGGAGAGGTCAACTGGACAAGGAGCGTTTCCTCAAGGGCATCAGGTGCCACCGGTGCTGCGTAAACGTTGCTCAAGACCGGAATCTGCGGGGGCTGGGGCGGTATTTCCCGCAAGGCCGACTGCAAGGCTTCAGCTGCCGGCTGCATGAGGGGCGTATGAAAAGCGCCGCTTACCTGTAAGGGCACCGGTCGCCGAAGGCCTGCCGCCTGCAGGCGTTCGCCGGCAAGGGCCACCCCCTTTTCACTGCCGCCGATGACTTGTTGGGCCGGGGCATTGTCATTAGCCAAGGCCACCAGCTCACCGGTTTCAGCCCGGACCGCCGCACAGATGGCCTCCACTTGACAGCGATCAGCGCCTAAAACAGCCGCCATCACTCCGGGATTTTGCCGGGCAGCGTCTGCCATGGCCTGCCCCCGTCGGCTGAGCAGGGTCATCAGTTGCCGGGCGGTAAAACTGCCGGCCGCATATAAGGCGCTGTACTCCCCCAGGGAAAGGCCCATCGTCAAATCCGGCTGAACCCCCCGCGCAGCCAGATAATCGGTGACCGCCGCAGCAAAGAGCCCCATGGCCGGCTGCGTGGCAGCCGTTTCATTCAAGGCCGCCTGCGGCCCGTGAAAGGACCGGTCCCGATCAGCCGGAAAGGCATCGTATAAACGGCGCACCCCCGCATCGTCCGCATAAAAATCGGCGCCCATGCCGACCCTTTGGCTGCCTTGACCGGCATACATAAAGCAAATCATACCCCTGCCTCCTTCGGCAACACAGCCTCAAAAACATCGGCAACTGTCCACAGGTCCTTCATTTTTCCGACCCGGCTGCCGCTAAAGAACAAGCCCCTTTCCCAGTCCCCCCGGGCTGCAGCCACCAGGGCCCGAGAAATGCAATAAGACGTCTCGGCCGGCTTGCAAGGACTCAGACACTTATAGCACTTGGCCGGAGGGCGTCTTTCCCCTTCGGCCATGGCCAGGGTCAGGGGGCTCTTTAAGGCATGCCCGGGCATCCCCACCGGGCTTTGAACGAGCATGACATCGTCATCTTCCGCTTCCAGCAGGCGGCGCTTAAACTCCGGGGATGCATCACATTCTTCCGTTCCGATAAACCGGGTGCCCAATTGGGCAATATCCGCCAGCTGCAGGGCAGCGGATACATCGGCGCTATCCATCAGGCCACCGGCGGCAACAATCGGAATCCTACGCCCGGCCTCCTGTTCATAGGGGGCCAGGCTCTTGCGGACATCGGCAAGGAGGTCTGCCAGGGTCGGCTGCCGGGAGTCGGTCAGATCGGCCAGCTTAAAGCCGAGATGGCCGCCGGCAGAGGGGCCTTCCACCACCACAAAATCCGGCAACCGGTTGGCATGTTTGTGCCAGTAGCGGCAAATCAGCTTGGCCACCCGTCCACTAGACACCACAGGCGCCAGGAGCACAGACGCCTTGCCCACCAGGCCCGGCAATTCCAGGGGCAGGCCGGCGCCGGAAATAATGGCGTCAACGCCACCGTCCAGGGCCGCTTGCACCTGGTCCTTATAATCGCTGACCGCCCGCATAATGTTGACCCCAATCAATCCATGTTCCCCGGCTCGATCCCGGGCCCGGCGGATCCGCTCGGTCAAGGCTTTCAGACTAATGCCTTTCGGGTCATCCCAGAAGCCCGGTTCATACAGGCCGGCGTAGGCCGAAGAGAGGACACCCAGCCCGCCTTCTTTCGCCACCGCACCGGCCAAGCGGTCCAGAGAAATACCAATGCCCATCCCTCCCTGGGCCAGGGGACGTTCTAATCGGTGTCCGTTGATTTCCATGGTCCTTCCGCCTCCCACTCATCGGTCAACCGCCGCATGGCCTGGTCTGTATCCCGCATCAGATCAGCAAAAATAGCCGCCAAGGGTTTAACCTCCTGCACCAAGCCGACGCTTTGCCCGACCATCATGGCACCGGCGTCTTGATCGCCTTCAATGACGGCCTTTGCCAGGCCGCCGAGTGAATACCGCTCCAAGGCTTCCCAGTCGGCACCGGAACGTTCCATTTTAACGTAGGCCCGGCTCATCGGATTTTTTAGCAGTTGGGTTGCCGTGCCAGCAATACGGCCGATGGTCACCACATCTTCAATTTTCGCCTGCAGAACCCGGGCCCGGTAGTTGTCATGGATCGGACATTCTTCAGCGGCCAAGAGCAGGGTACCCAACTGAATGCCGACTGCCCCCATGGCAAAAACGGCCAAGGCCTGCGCCCCGGTGGCAATGCCACCGGCTGCCACCACAGGCAGGTCTACTGTCGCCAGCACCTGGGGCAGGAGGGCCAGGGTGGTAAATGAACCGACATGGCCACCCGCTTCACAGCCTTCTACAATCAACCCATCCACACCCAAGCGCGCCATCCGTTTGGCCATCAGGGGTGAGGCGATGACCGGCCAAACCTGGCAGCCGGCAGCTTGCAAGCGCTCCACATAGGCGGAGGGACTGCCGGCGCCGGTGGTCACCACCGGCACCCTTTCACGAATAATGATGTCCACCAGGTCATCACAATGGGGGTTCATCATCATTAAATTAACCGCCCAGGTCCGCCCCTCTTCCAAGTGCGCCTTACAGTCGGCAATATGGGCTTCCAGGTGCTGGGGTTCCATACTCCCGGACCCGATAACGCCCAAGGCGCCCGCATTGGACACCTGGGCAGCAAAAAGGCCGGTTGCCACCCGGGCCATCCCCCCCTGAATAAAGGGATAGTCTATCTTCAGCAATTGCGTTAATTTATGACCATTCAAAAAGAATTCCTCCCCATGTCAATCCGGCACCAAAGCCGGCCAAAATAACTTTTTCCCCTGCCTCTGGCGGTCTTTCCTGGCGCCAGGCATCCAAGGCCAGGGGAATTGATGCGGCAGAGGTATTGCCCAATTCGGCAATGTTGCGATAAAAGCGGTCTGCCGGCAAGGCCAAATGCTGGGCGATTTTATCTAAAATGCGGCCGTTGGCCTGGTGCAAAATAAAGGTTTCCACCTCTTCCGGCCTGATTCCGCCGGCTGCTGCCAGGTCGCGGATTAAGGCCGGCACCTGCCGCAGGGCAAAACGAAAAACGGCTTGCCCGTCCATCCGCACCCGGCTCTTGCCCTGGGCATCCGGCTGAACGCTCAAGGCCTCGGCCAGCGGCCGGACCCCGAACATAGAAAAATAGGGCGTCGGCGCACTTTCCACCAGCACGGCACCGGCGCCATCGCCGAAGAGCACACAGGTGCTCCGGTCAGACCAATCCACCCAGCGAGAGATGACCTCTGCGCCGATGACCAGGGCCCGGCGACCCGCCGGCCGCACCGCCAGAAAATTACGGGCACAGTCCAAGGCCTGTACAAAGCCGGTGCAGGCCCCGTTTAAATCAAAGGCCAGGGCCCCTTCACCAAGTCCCAGCTCTGCCGCTAAAGTCGTCGCCACTGCCGGCATCCGGCCGGCCGGACTAAAGGTGGCCACCACCAGCAGGTCTACCGTTTGCGGTTCAATGGCCGCCGCTTGCAGGGCCTCCCGTGCCGCCTCCAGCGCCAGGGATTCAACCCTTTCATCAGGTCCGGCCAAATGCCGAGCCTGAATCCCTGTACGTTGGGAAATCCAGGCATCGCTGGAGTCCACCCGGCGGCACAAGTCCTCATTGCTGACCCGGTCTGCACCCGGCCGGCTGCCGCTTCCTAAAATGCGAATGCCGGTCATGGCTGCAGATCCTCCTGCATAGCGGTTAAGGCCCGACCGGCTTCTGCCAACCCCTCTATGAAGGGGGCCCGGGCCTCGTCTGAAAGGCCGGTCCAAATAGCGTCACTGATCACATCGTGAAAGCGGTTGTGCACCGCCACCGCCGCATGCCCCGATTCGGTTAAGCGGACGCGCAGCTTGCGCCGGTCTTGCTCATCCCGCCGGCGCAGCACATAGCCCTTGCGCTCCAGCTTTTTTACGGCTGTGGTCACCGTGCCATTGGTCAGCGCCGCATGCCGGGCCACATCACCCATGACGCCGTGCTCCCGTTCGCCAATGGCTACCAGCATGTGTACTTCCGCTAAGGTAATATCGCCCTCATACTCCTTCCGGAGCCAAGCTTCCTCTATGGCCAAGATTTGATTAAAAATATCCACTAAAAAATGGTTCATGGTCTCTTTAGCCCGAACTTTATCCATTGACGACATGCTCCACCCCCATTTTTCGATAGCGCCGGTAACGTTTGCCCGGCAGGTCTGCCGGCTTGCCTTTACTCAACTCTTGGAGCGCGGCTGAAAGCGTTTGCTGAATATCCGCCGTCAACTGGCTGAAATCCCGCCCCTTTTCTCCGAACACCCCATCGCAGATGCCCAATTCATGTAAATCTGCCGCCTGCAAGCGAAGGGCCGCCGCTGCCTCCTCGGCCCGGTCCCGATCCTTAAATAAAATAGCGGCACAAGCCTCCGGCGAAATCACCGAAAAAACACTGCCTTCCAGCATATACAAGCGGTCGGCAGCGGCTAAAGCCAGGGCGCCCCCTGACCCGCCTTCGCCGATAACCAGGGACAGGGTCGGCACCCGGAGGCCCAAGAGGGTGGCAAGGCATTCGGCAATGGCGGATGCCTGACCGCCATTTTCCGCTTCAATACCGGGATAAGCCCCCGGCGTATCCACCAGGGTCAGCACCGGCCGGCCGAACTTTTCTGCCTGCCGCATCAAGCGGATCGCCTTACGGTAACCGGAGGGCATTGGCATGCCGAAGCGCACTCTTTCATTTTCTGCCAGGCTCCGCCCCCGTTGCTGGGCAAGAACCGTCACCGGCCTGCGCCCCAAATAGCCGATGCCTCCGATGATGGCCGGGTCATCTCCGGAGAGGCGGTCGCCGTGCAATTCATGAAAGTTGTCAATCAGCGCCCCTAAAAAGGCCTGGGCATTGGCGCGCTCACCACTGCGTGCCAACCGCACCCGTTCATAAGCGGTCATCGCTGTCCCTCCTTGCCATGGGCCTTCAGATAAAAGGCCAATTCGTCACGCAAATCTTCCCGCTTGACAATGGCGTCGATAAAGCCGTTGTCAAGCTGGGCGGCCGCCCCTTGAAAGCCTTCCGGGAGGTCTTCACCTACGGTTTGCCGGATTACGCGCGGCCCGGCAAAGCCGATGAGTGCATCCGGTTCAGCCAAGGTCAGGTCGGCCAGGCTGGCAAAACTGGCCATAACACCGCCGGTGGTGGGATGGGTCAAGACCACGGTATACAAGAGCCCGGCCGCATGAAAGCGGTTCAAGGCTTGCGCTGTCCGCGCCATCTGCATGAGCGACAGGATTCCTTCCTGCATCCGGGCCCCACCACTGGTCGCGATGATGATTAAGGGCAACTTTCGCTTGGTGGCCAGCTCAATCAGGTCCACCAGTTTTTCACCGCAGACCACCCCCATGCTCCCCATCATAAACCGGCTGTCCATGCAGGCGATGGCCAGCGGGATGCCGTCAATTCGCCCGGTCCCCGTCACCACCGAGTCGGATAACCCGCTCCGCGCTTGGGCGTGGCTTAATTTTTCGGCATAGCCGGGAAAGTCCAGCGGGTCATCGCTGGTCAAGCCTTCCTGCCGCTCCCGAAAGCTGCCGGGATCCAGCAGGGCCTCCAGGCGGGCATGGGCCGGCATCGGGAGCATGGCCTGACAAGCGGGACAAATGTATAAAGACGCCCGCAAGTCGGCCATTAAAATGCGGTCGCCACAAAGGGGACAATTGATGTTGCGCAAATCATCCCGCTGAGGCGCCGGTCGCCGCAAGAGACGTTCCCGCGCCGTCTGAAAAACTTTGAGACGATGCTTGCGCTTTAAAAATGCTTCCGACATCACAATAAATCCACCAGCTCTTTCAGATGATCGTCTAAAAACTGCGTCGTGTATTCTCCACGAATAAAGGCGCGATGGTGAAGGGTCATGAAGTGAAAATCGGCGGTTGTCGCCACCCCTTCAATGATCACTTCCGATAGGGCGCGGCGCATCCGCCGGATGGCCATCTGCCGCGTTTCACCCCATACGGTCACCTTGGCCAGCAGGGAATCATAAAAAGGCGACACGGTTTCACCGGGCAAGAGGGCAGAATCCACCCGCACAAAAGGGCCTTCCGGGAAATGCAAGCTTTCGATTTTACCCACCGACGGCCTGAAGGCCGCCATCGGGTCCTGGGCATTGATCCGGCACTCGATGGCGTGTCCGGTCAGCTGGATGTCCGCCTGTGTCCAATCCAAGGGCAGGCCTTCCGCCAGCCGCAACTGGGCCCGCACCAGATCGATGCCGGTGACCCATTCGGTAATGGGGTGCTCCACCTGGAGCCGGGTGTTCATTTCCATAAAATACCAGTCGCCCTCCGGCGTCACCAGGAATTCAACTGTGCCCACGCCTTCATAGCCGACCGCCTGGGCCGCCGATACCGCCGCCGCACAAACGGTTTGGCGCAAGGCCTCAGGTAACCGTCGGCAAGGCGTTTCTTCCAAGACCTTCTGGTGGCGGCGCTGTAAAGAGCAGTCCCGTTCGCCCAGGTGGACACAATGGCCCTGCCGGTCACAGGCGACCTGCACTTCAATGTGCTTGGCCCCGGTCAAGTATTTCTCAGCGTAAAGCCGGCCGTCCCCAAAAGCGGCTTCCGATTCGCGGCGGGCCGCTTCAAAGGCCGGCGCCAGCGCTTCCGCAGCCTCTACCAGCCGCATGCCGCGGCCGCCACCGCCGGCTGCGGCTTTGAGTAAAATCGGGTAGCCGCCTTCCCGGGCCACCGCCTCCACCGCTGCTAAGTCCGCCGTTGGTCCGTCAGAGCCGGGCACCACCGGCACTCCGGCTTGGCGCATGGTACGACGGGCAGCAATTTTATCCCCCATCTGCTCAATCACAGCTGCCGGCGGGCCAATAAAGATCAAGCCTTCAGCGGTGACCTGCCGGGCAAAGTCTGGGTTTTCCGATAAAAAACCATAGCCCGGGTGGACCGCTTCTGCGCCGCAGGCCAAGGCCAGGGAGAGGAGGGCATGGCCGTTCAAGTAGGACTGGTCCAGCGCCGCCGGTCCGATACAGACCGCCGTATCCGCCAGCGCCACCGCCAGGCTGTCCGCATCCGGCTCCGCATAAGGCAAGACCGTCTTAATGCCCATGTCTCGACAGGTACGGATGATCCGGACCGCAATTTCTCCACGATTGGCAACCAGCACCCTCTTAAACATGGGTATCCACCTGCAAAATGGTCTCATGGTAGCCGATAACGCTGCCGTTTTCCGGCAAAATGGCCACCACCTGACCGCTGACCGTTGACGGCACCTCGTTCATCACCTTCATGGCCTCAATCACCGCAATGGTCTGCCCCACTTCTACCCGGTCACCCACCTGCACAAAAGGCTCTGCCGTTTCCGACGGTGCCGCATAATAGGTTCCCGCCAACGGCGCCTGGACCAGGTCAAGGACATCCGGCCCTGCAGTCGTCACCTGCTCACAGACCGGTACCTCTCCAGCGCCATCCGCCGCCAAAACCCTTGACGGCGGCGTTGCCTTGGTCATTTTCACCGTGCCGTCTGCGGTTTTCACCGTTAGGCCTGTCACGCCACTGTGGTCAAAGGCGCGCAGTAAGCGTTCTATTTCGTCAATGGTCATAACCGCACTTCCTCACAGATTATTGTGCTTTTTCGATGTACTTGACAATATCACCGACAGTGGTCAATTGTTGGCTTTCCTCATCAGAGATGGACAGGCCGAAGGCTTCTTCCAGATTCATAATCAGCTCGGTAGCGTCCAAAGAATCTGCATCCAAATCTTCCCGCAACCGGGCTTCCAGGGTCACCGCTTCCGCATCACAATTCAGCGTATCCACAATGGCTTCTTTTACTTTGTCAAAAATCATATTGATTCCTCCTTAAAATGAATTGCCTCTATTATAATTACTTTGACACTCAAAGTAAATAGTTTGATTATCAAAATACTAATTTGTTACTTATCGTTGATATCTAAGCCAGCATTGACCGGCCTGTATTTATTTTTTTGTATTATTTTAGGCAACCCTCTGATATACTTAAAGCAGACATATCTGACGATTAGACCGCCTAGTGACCCTCATTTATTTTAGAAAGGAGCTTAAAGATGAACCGCAAGATTTTTTTGACGGCCTTGTCCCTGGCCTGCCTTCTCCTTTGTTGCAAGGGCCTGCCGGCCATGGCGGAAGATGTCCCAGCGCCGCCGACGGCGTCGGCGACAGCCCCCGGTGACGATGTCCAAGCCTTGGAAAAGGTGTTGCCTGACCTGGCCAACCCGGAAGTCCTTCCGGAAGCCCTGACCGCCGCCTACACCTATTATTATCAAGGGAAAATTTCTTCAGCAGACCTGCAGCAGTTGGAAGCAGCTTACAAGGAAATCCCGCCAATGCCAAAAACCACCAGCCGCATCGGTCAAGTCTCCGCCGCTGAGCTGGCCGCCTACAAAGAGGCCTACGCCAAGCAAGAAGGCGGTTTAGTCGCTACCGGGGGGCAAGTCACCTTGAACGGCACCACCCTGAGCCCCCGGCTCCAGGCTGCCGGCATCGGCTTATATGGCGATACGGCCATGATTGGCGAATGGCTCTTGCCCCACTTGAACTTCACCGTCACTCACGACAACCTGCGCCTTAAGGTCACTTCCGTCACCGGCTCTGCCTCCGAATGGACCCTAGGCTCTACCGCCTATGCCATGAACGGCTCCATAGCCAGAGCAGCAACTGCGCCTTATTTAAAGGGGCCCTATTTTTACCTGCCCCTGAGGGCCTTGGCTGAAACCGTCGGCACCGTTAACTGGGATTCGGAAACACGCGATATTTCCGTTATCACCCCGAGCAAGACCCTAGCCCCGCCGCCGGCATTTAAAGAATCGACAACCACCCCGCCGCTGGAGACTTCAATGGAGCAAAAGCCCAACGTCATCAACCGCCTGCCGGATGGCAGCCTGCTCACAGCAGATGGCGTCATGGACAGCGGCGGCTACAGGATCGTTTGCCACAAGGGCGTCCCCCTCCTCCGTGGCCTCAACAACAAGGGCGTCTTGTTCAACCAGGGGCTGGTCCCCACCGCCGACCGCATCGTCTGGCTCCAGAGCATGGACCCGGCCTCACCTGGGGCCATGCCCTTCGGCTTATACGAGGCGCCCCTGGCAGATGCTTCTCAGGCCAAATTAATTGCTGAGAACATTTACCCGGACATCGACAGCCTCGTTGCCAATGACCGCTGGATCGTCTATACGGCCCCCCTGTCCAAGCCTAGCAAGGGGATGGCCCTCACCTCTTACAACCGCCTCACCGGCCAAAAGCAGCAAATTGACCAAGGCAGCGAAGACCAGGACTACCTCGGCGACCTGGCTCTAAACGGCAATACCCTGGTCTGGTCCCGGAGCCGCGGCGGATGGAACGAGTCCCTCCAAGTGTGTGACCTGACCGCACCGGGCAAGGCCAAAAACATCATCGAAGGCTATGTCTTCACTAGCCCTGTCATCAGCGGCAAGTATGTCATCGCTTCTCGGGTTTTCCGGACCGTCAGAGGACAAGCGGAAGAAATTTGGCAGTATGATTTAGAAAAAGAACAATGGACCCGCCGCATTGACCCGACTTCAAGCCTTATGCCGCAAACCGACAATTTCTTTATTAAAAAAGTGGCCTTTGGCGACCATTATGTCGCCCTCTGTCCGGTTCTCTTAAATTCGGACAGCCGTGACTTTACCCGTCTGTCTGTGCTGGACCTCCGGGACGGCAGCCTGGCCCCCCTGACCCTTAACGAGGGCAGCCTGCCGCTGATTCACGCCGACCGAGACCTTGACGGCAGCCGGCTCATTGACGATATTGCCCCGGCGGCCGATGGCAGCTTGCTCCTGAAAACCTATACGGACGGTGGCTCAGACAGCATCTTTATGCAAGCAAAATAAAATCGTCAAAGGGGTTCCTCTTGAACCGCCCTTTGACGACCAGCAGTTACAAAAGAATCGCGCCGGCGATGGGCACGCCGGCGCGATTCTTTTGTATTTTTTAGCTTGTCCTTACAGATCCATGATAATAAAAATATGTTCTTCAACCGGCCCATGGGCGCCGGTCACCATATAGCTTTCAATATCCCCGGTGGAAGAGGGGCCGCTGATTTGGTTCATTCCGGAAGTCAGGCCGTCCCGGGCGTAGACCTTTTCCAGTTCCTCCGCCAGGGTACTCATGGACGAATACAGGCGTGACAGGGGCAGGAGGCTGACATGGACCCGGGGCAGAAGGCTGAAGCTTTTCGGGATCTCCCGCGACGCCATTTCCACAACGGCGCCCACATCGGCCAAGCCGTAAGTCGGCACGGTAATGCCCAGATCGGCGTCCGCCAGGGCATCTACCAGTCCCTGGTGGTCATAACCGTCAGGCCGATAGACAAGGGGCGTGCGCCCGGCAGCGGTCACCGCCTCTGCCAAGTGCAGGGCCCGGCTGACCCCATCATCGCAGATAACAACCTTTTCTACATCGTCTCGGCTTAGAAGGTCCTGCAAAGCCTCTGCCAGATCCCCTGCCTGAATGCTCCGACTGCTGAAATGGCGGATGGGCGCCTGGCTGTGAAAATGGTCTGCCAAGGCCTCCGGACTCAAGTCTGCCAGGCGATGGTAGACCGGCCCTTCCACGGGATCCGGTTTCGGGGCGCGCACTTGGTGGCGGGTCAGGGCCTGAGAAATATTGCCTAGAAATTCTTCACGTGTGGTTTTAGTCACGGAAAGCACCTCCTCTGGGGCGACGCACAGCACGGGCATGGAAGGGTTTGGCCAAGAGGGGCAGGTTCCGTCCCTGGGTCCAATTGCGCAGGACCGGCAGCCGGTTGCCATCGTCTAAGCGTTCACCACAGCCCTGCCAAAGGGCCAGGGCCCGCATCGCCGGACGACCGAAAGCCAGCATGGCCTTATACAGGGTCGCATGTCCCAAGGCCAGGCCGGCGGCCTGAAAAGCCCCCTCTTCAGCTGTCAATTGAACCTGGTCATGCTGCTCTTCCCGGTGCTTGAGAATCAATTCATGCAGGGGGATTTCCACCGGGCAATTGGCCGTACATTCGCCACAGAGGGTGGACAGGTAGGGCATATGCCCGGTCTGCTCGCGGCCTGCCAAAAGCGGGGTCAAGACCACGCCCATGGGGCCTTCGTAAATAGACCCGTAGCCATGCCCTGTAATGTGACGATAAACCGGGCAGACGTTTTGACAGGTGCCGCAACGAATGCAGCGCAGCATGTCGTGGAAGGGGCTACCTAAAATGTCGCTGCGGCCGTTGTCAATGATGATAATGTGAACGCTCTCCGGCCCATCAATTTCATCGGCCCGACGGGGCCCATGAGTGAAGGAGAGGTAGCTGGACGTGGTCAGCCCCAGGACGGACTGGGGCAGCACCTGCATCATGGCGTCCAAATCGCTCATGGTCGGCACGATCCGTTCCATGCCCATCAAGACAATTTGCGTCCGCGGCAGGCTGGTCACCATGCGGCCGTTGCCCTCGTTGGTCACGATGCAGGTGGACCCGGTTGAAGCCACGGCAAAATTGCAGCCGGTCATGCCCACATCGGCAGCCAAAAATTTTTCCCGCAAGGATGCCCGGGCAAACCGGGTCATTTCCGGAATATCCGTGCTCCCGGTGTAGCCGTATTTGCTAAAGAGCTCATGCACCCGGTAGCGGTCCTTGTGCATGGCCGGTGCCATAATATGAGAGGGCGTATCCCAATCGTCCAATTCCAAAATCCATTCGCCTAAGTCTGTCTCGGTCACTTCAATGCCGGCCGCCTGCATGGCGCGGTTGACACCGATCTCTTCACTCACCATGGACTTGCTCTTCACCAGTCGCTGGCCGCCTGCCGCCTGAACAATTTCAAGGGCGGTCTCACGGGCCTCCCGGGCAGTTTTGGCAAAGTGAACCACACTGCCGTTGGCAGTGGCGTGGTCGATGAATTCCGACAGGTAGGTATCCAAGTGGTCCAGGGTATGCGCGCGAACGGCAGCGGCCTGGTCTTTCAGGGCCTGCCATTCCGGCTTTTGTGCCGTAAAGGCATCGCGCGCCGTATTAAAGTTATCTTGAGCGAGCGCCGTCGCTCGTCGAGTAAAAGCATTGTTCATTGTTTCGTTCAACCGCTCCTTGTGCGGTTTGTCAGGGTTGACCAGTACGGCCATGATGCCACCTCCAAAAAAATAACGCCTCTAAGTCCGCCAGCAAGGGCTGGTCCTCCTGCCGGACACCATCTATTGTTCAACAGAAAAGCCCTGCACCGACCGATGGGGATACCAGGGTCAGGCCCTCCGCTTCTGTTAACCACTATTGTACCACGCTTAGGCGGGTGACGCCAAATCCCAAGGCAGGGCTGGACCATTTTCCCCACAAAAATACCACCTTGCAGTTTCCAAGAGGAAACTGCAAGGTGGTACCTGTCAATGCCCAGCAAAGAGCTGGGGAAAAAAGGTCATGGCGTAAAAAAATCCGTAGCCGACCAAGGCTGTTAACCGCATCAGCCGGTAGGCCAGAGCCGTAACCGTCTGGTCCATCATTTCCTTTAAATCCACCAGGGCAAAGGCAACCATGTTAAAGACGCCTAAAACCAGCAATAAAATACCTGCCGTCAAAGGCTTTTGCGGCAATGCAGGCATCTGTCCCAAAAGGGCATAAAGGCCCAAGGGCAGGGCCAGGGCCCCGACCAAGGCCAAGTCTACAGGCAGGCGGTTGAAAAAAATCGTCCCGGACGGCTCACGCATCGTCATCAACAACATCTTCCGGGTCTTCAATAAAGTATTTCATCCCAATCTTTTTCAGCTCCCGCATAGACCGCAAGGCATCAAAGGAAAGGTCATGCGGCGTATCCTTGCCGATAATCTCGACCAGTTCGCCCATAATGACGTCGTATTCCGCATCGTTGCGGGCATGCACCATGGTGTACAAATTATAGGGAAAGCGGGGTTCCCGGTTGCGACGATAGCAGTGGGTCACCGCCGGGTGGCGGGCCACCTCTTGTCCGATGGCGTCCACCTGGTCGTCAGGCACATCCCAGACGACCATCACATTGATGGTATAGCCAACATTTTTATGCCGGAGGGCGATGGAAATGCGTTTCAGGCAGCCCTTGTCCATCAGCGAATGGATCCCGGCCATCAGCTCGGCCTCACTGATGTCCATTTCCGCCGCCAAGGCGGCGTAGGGTTCGGGGACCAAGGGCAGGTCGTTTTGCAAGGCCCGCACAATGGCCCGTTCCTGGTCTGTCAGTGGCTTGCTCATCTGCCTGCCTCCTTTTCCTCTGCAGCCTTATCGGTAACATCAAAGGTCACGTCAATCTTATAGCGGCGGCTCATCTCAAACCGCAGCATGTCTGCCACATAGGGGCTGGCTTCAATGGTGTCCAAAATATGGTCCAAGGTGGGCTGGTTGATGGCAATCAGGGTAAACCAAATGCTGAAGTCATGGCTCCGTTCATAATTATGGGTCACACCCGGATAGCGGTTGATGACCTGCACCGCTTCGTCAAAATGGCCTGCTGTCGGACGCACAGCAATCAGCATGGACCGGTAGCCCAAGGCATGAGAATTAAAGAAGCCGCTCATGCGCCGAATAATATTTTCCGTTTTCAGACGGGCAATGCGGTGGATGACCTCCGCTTCGTCGGTATTGCCGATTTCTTCCGCCATATCGGCATAGGGGCGATGGGACAGGGGGATCCCCCGTTGTAGAATCATCAAAATCGCCCGGTCTAAATCGTCCATCTGGTACATACTCTCACTCCCGATTCAAGATACACAGGGGGTCAGCGCTCATAAAGTCGCCTTTATGATAGTAGGCCGCACGCGCCCGACAGCCGCCGCAGGTCGCGCCGTAAGCGCATTGACCGCATTGACCGCTGTAGGCTTCGCTGCGCAGCGTTTGAAAGACCGGGCTCTCTGCCCAAATCTCATCAAAGGGCTTTTCCTTGACATTGCCAATGGCCATTTTCATATAGGCGCAGGGCTGCACGTCTCCCTTGGGGCTGACGATGCAATAGGTGGTGCCCGCCAGGCATCCCTTGCGAAAGCGCTGCCGGTGGCCCACTTGGTCGGCCACCCGGATGAATTGCGGCGCACAGGTGGGTTTAACCTCAATGGCCACTTCTTTGGCCTTGTTCATAATCCGGGTGAGCACCGCTTCGTAAGCTTCACGGTCCAAGGCCATGTCCACAATGTCCTCACCCCGTCCGGTCGGCACCAGGAAGAAAATATGGTGCCCCCGTGCGCCGATTTCAACGGCAAAATCAGTGATGTCACAGACTTCATTTTCATTCCAATCCATCACCGTGGTGTGGATTTGAAAGGGGAGGCCGACTTTTTTACAGTTTTCCATGCCGCGGATTGCCGCCGCATGGGCGCCTTCCTTGGCGCGCAGTTTATCATGCTTGGCTGCATCCAAACTGTCCAGAGAAATACCGGCGGCCATGAGTCCGGCCTCTTTCAGGCGCTCTGCCGCTTCCTCAGTAATGAGGGTGCCGTTTGAGCCCAAGACCGGGCGCAGGCCTTGGGCCTTGGCATAGGCAATCAGCTCATAAATATCCGGGCGGGTCATCGGTTCACCGCCGGAAAAAATCATGATATGAAAGCCGGCACGGACCACGCCATCAATCAAGGCCTTCCCCTGGGCGGTGGTCAATTCGCCGGTATCTTTTTGTCCCGACTCCCGATAGCAGTGGGCACAAAACAGGTTGCAATCATTCGTCGTATTCCAACTCATGATTTTCATTGGCCATCACCTTCCATCAGCGGATTGGGGGCCTGACGCTCTTCTTCTGTCAGGTAGCAGGCCGGGTCAAAGCCCCAGAAGTCACCGGTTACCGCTTCACCGCGGGCCCGGAAATTACCGTTGCAAATGGCGAGCCAGTTGCACTTGCGGCATTTTTCATCCAATAAGTCCTGCCGATTTTTTAAACCGGCCAAGAGCGGGTTGGACATATCCGTCCAAATATCTTTAAAGCTGCGGTCGCGAACATTGCCCAAGTCATGGTGCTGGGTAAACTGGTCCGGGTGCACATGCCCCAGGTGGTCCACTTCCCCGAAGGCAATCCCGCTGCGGTTGCCGCCGTTCATGGACAAAAGCTGCCAAATTTTAGCGGCCCGGTCGGGATCCTTGTCCTTGTATTTTAAATATAGGTAGGGCCCGTCGGCGTGGTTGTCCACCAGGAGCACTTCTTTTTTAAGGCCGCGCTGGTCCCAGGCCACCACCCGGTCGCAAATTTTATCAACGATGGCCCGCGTTTCCTCATGGGTCAAATCATCGGTCACCAGGGTTTCACCGCGGCCGGAGTAGACCAGGTGGTAGAAACAAATCCGGTCAATGTCCTCTTCTTCCAGCATGTCCAGCACAGCGTCCACATCGTCCATGGTGGACCGGCTGATGGTAAAGCGCAGGCCCACCCGCTGGTTAACGGCGCGACAGTTGCGGATGCCCGCCATAGCGGCGTCAAAAGCGCCGTCAACGCCACGAAAGGCATCGTTGGTCTCACGTAAGCCGTCAATAGAAATGCCCACATAGCCAATGCCGTGGTCTTTGATTTTTTGCGCCACCTCCGGCGTAATCAAGGTGCCGTTGGTGGACAGGGTGGCCCGGATGCCTTTTTCCCGTGCGTAGGCCGCCAGCTCAAAGAAATCCTCCCGCACCAGCGGTTCGCCGCCGGAAAAGAGGATGACCGGCACCTTAAAATCTGCCAAATCATCTATGAAGGCCTTCGCCTCCTCTGTGGACAGCTCACCTGCGTAAGTCTTGGCTTCCGCATGAGCATAGCAGTGCTTGCATTTTAAATTACAGGTCCGGGTATAGTTCCAAGCCACGACCGGTCCCCGTCCTTCAGAGACACCGTGCAGTTGGTTGCGGCTTTTTTCCGTATATCTCAGACTATCGCCAAAGTACGTATCACCGGTTAATAATTTGGTTAGACTTAGCAATCTCCTCATCCTCCTCTAAACGCTAAACCATGCCCTTTATTGATTCGGTCCCCGATAGGACAGTAAGCGCTCCATACTCTTTGCCAGGGCATCTCGCCGCGGTACGATCTCATCCCGCGCCCGGGCCGCCGCCTCGGCATCTTCCCCAACCAAGTCCGCCAGAGTATCGTTGGCATCGGCGATGGCAATCTTCAGTTCGCTCCATTTATCCGGGTCATAGTCCTTTTCATTTAAACGCCCGACCGCATCGATGAGCTGCTGCAGGTGCGCCAGGGCACCAATAAAGGCCTGCTGGCTTGTGATTTCTTCGAGAATATCCGCCAGCCTGCGGTCGCGGTTGTCCGCTGTCAGCAAAATTGGCACCTGGAAGCGCAGGCCCGTTTCCATAATTAAGTCCAAGATCCGACGGACATCTTCTTCTGTAAAATCATCGCTGAAAATAATCGCCGAAGCCTCTGCCGCAAGGCCGCTATCGCCCTCTGCACCGTCCATTAAGGCGCCCAGGGTATGCCCGGCGGCCTCATCGGGCAATACCCGATGGGCCAGTTTGACCCGCGACAAAAAAGCCAGCGCCAGGTCTCGTTCTTCGCCGACAGCCGGTTTATATAAAAGTATCATATAAGGTGCCCTCCATGGTCATAAATCCTCTTCTTTTTTATTGATTCTTTTTATCATTTACATTAGCCTCTGCGCCCACCGGTGCGAGGCACCGATTAAAAAGCGCCGCTTCTCATTATATACTATTTTTCCCCTTTCGTCATACTTTTACCTATCAAGATTGGCAATGGCTTTGATGGGCAGAAAAAACCCGTGTCCAGGATTTGGACACGGGTTCCGCCTTAACTGCGGGCAGCAGGAATAGAGGTTTGTTTGCCTAAAGTGACCTGGACCTCTGCCTGGCGATTTTTCCGAACGAGGGTGAGGGTCAGGCTGTCGCCGGCCTTATGTTTCTTTAGGATTTTCTGCAAATCGTCATAGCCCTTGAGGGCTTGGCCATCGGCAGCGGTGATGATGTCTCCGGGGAGAATGCCCGCTTCATCTGCCGGACTGCCTTCAACGGTTTGCACCACCAGCAGGCCGGTGTCCTGGTCAATGTTCAGCTGGGCAGCAACGTCTTTGTCCAAAGAGTAACCGGAAATCCCAATAAAGGGCTGGGACGAAGGCGTTTCGCCCTTTTCAATTTTTTGAACGATGCGCATGACATTATTGACGGGGATGGCAAAGCCAAGGCCTTCAACCCCTTCAGCCTGGACTTTAACGCTGTTGATGCCCACCAGCTTGCCTTGGCCGTCCACCAGGGCACCGCCGGAATTACCACTGTTGATGGCGCAATTGGTCTGCAAAAGGTTATAGGTCTGGTTGCCCATTTGAATTTCCCGGTTGATGCCGCTGATGATGCCATCGGTCACCGTCTGAGAAAAGGTTTGACCAAGCGGGTTGCCGATGGCCACCGCCAATTGGCCGACCCGCAGAGCATCTGAATCGCCGATGGCCACCGTCGGATAGCCCTTGCCCTCAATGTCCAGGACTGCCAGATCGCTTTCCTGGTCATAGCCGATCACCTCGGCCTTTTTGGTGCTCCCATCGGCCAGGGTCACCGTCACCCGGCTGGCACCACTAATCACGTGAAAATTGGTCACCATGGTCCCGTCTTCCCGAATGATGACCCCGCTACCGGAGGCCTGGTTGCGCTCGCCGCTTTGCCCGAAAATATTGCTTTGTCTGCCGATGTTGTTGACCCCGACAACGGCCGGGACAACTTTTTCAGCAATATCCGCCACGCTTAGGTTCCCATTTTTATTGCTGGTTGCCGTCTGCACCGCTTTAGGGCCGGCCAGGATGGTCCCGCCGCCCTTATTTTGCTGGGCGTAGTAAGCGCTCCCCGCCCAACCGCCGGCACCGCCACAAATAAGTGCAATTAAAACGGTGGCTATAAAGCGGCGAAAACCACCCCTTCTTTTTTCCTTGCCCGGTTGGGGACGGTTGTAATTGACCGACACCCTTGTCCGCGGCAAGGGACGGGCCGGACTTGGCCGCAGGTCTCTTACCGGCGACCCCTCCACATCTATGGTCGGCGCCGGGTCCCCCGTCGGTTCAGGCCGGTTGGCCGGATTAAAGGGATTGTCCTTATTTTGATCAAACATAAAAAGTCCTCCTTCATAGGGTTACATCAACAGACCCGCCACCCGCCAGCAAAATCTGCGGGGCCAAACCGGCTTGGTCAAGCGCCGTTTTCACCGTTTCCTCAGCCAAGGCCGGTCTGTTGTTGGTATCGCTTAAATGGGCCAGCACCACGGTCCGGGTGCGGTCTTCCAAACTGTCAACCAGGAGCTTGGCGGCAGCGGCATTGGACAAATGACCGCGCGCCCCTAGAATGCGTTGTTTTAAGTAGTAGGGGTAGGGCCCCTTTTCCAGTAAGTTGACATCGTGGTTTGCTTCCACGACCACCAGGTCGCTGGCGGTCAAGTAGGCCGCCATGACCTCATCGGCCCTGCCCGTATCAGTCACATGGGTCAGGCGGAGGCCCTTTTCCGCAAAGCTGAAACCGAAGGGCTCTGCAGCGTCGTGGGACAGGGCCAGGGGCGTCACCGTAAGGCCGCCTAGGGTTTGCTCTCGAAAGGGCAGGCATTCAACCAGTTGACGGTCGACCTTTCCCAGGCCCCCATCAGAGAGCAAGGCCCGCCAGGTGCCTTGACCGGCATAACAGGGCAGGCGGTAGCGGCGTAAAAAGGGCCCCAGGCCGGCAACGTGGTCGCGGTGCTCGTGGGTAATAAAAATACCTTGCAACCGGTCCAGGGCTTGGGGAATCGCCGCCAACCCCTGTTCAATGCGGCGCATGGAAATGCCACAATCAATGAGCCAACCGCCGCAAGCGGTTTCCAGGTAGGCGGCATTGCCTTTACTGGATGAAGCCAAAGAGATATAACGCATCAGTTTCCTCCTGCTGTTTATAGTATACCCATCACACCGGCCCTGTTCGTTTACGAAAAGTTACGGTTCGGTGAAGGGGATGTTAAGAATGCTAAATTTCATCAAAAGATTGGCCCCCGCCGACACATTTTCAACAAACGTGTTATAATAACGGGATAGGAATGTGTCAGAAAGGAGCCGATATGAGCTTACGGGACTTTATTGACGAACACGCCATCAACGCCGATGAAATATCGGCAGGCATCGCCGCCCATTTGACCGGCGCGGTGCAGAACCTTCATTGGGAAGATCGCTTTGACGCAGACACCGGCGAGCGGGCCATCATCGCCCACGCTGAGGTCAATGGAGAATCGCCGCGTCTGGCCGTCATCGAAGGAGCAGCGCCGGAAACCTACTGCAGCTGCCATGTTTACCACAATGCAGCCAAGCCCGGATTTTGCCGCCACCAGGTAGCGCTTATCCGCGCCACCTTTGATGCCTTGACCGCAAGGCAAAAGGCCCCTGACGAAAGCGCCCGCAAGGCCGATGCCCAAGGCCTGCTGAAGGCCTACGAGGAAACGACCCTGGCCCACCGCGAAGCCCCCCTTGACCTCTTGCCGACCTTGGATTTTGACCCCTATTCAGCCCGCTTCGCCCTAACCTTCCGGATTGCTCAAGGTGATTGCCATTATATCATAAAAAATTTATCGGATTTTGTGCACCGCCTTGACCAGCAAGACTTTTACCGCTACGGCAAGTATTTGCAAATTCGCCACGACCGGCGCCTCTTTTCTGAACCGGCTCAATTTTACATTGACCTGCTCATGACCAATGTCAGCCTATACCAGGAGGCCGGCGGCACCCCGCCGGTTAGGCGCTACCTCTACCTGACCCCGGCACAGTTTGATGACTTTTTTGCCTTTATCGCCAACCAAGAGATCCCGGTCGTTGCCGTCCAGACCAACGGCAAGGCCGAAGGTCGGCGGACCCTGGCCTTCGCCGATCCCAAGGAAACCCTCTCCCTGCGGCAATTGCTGGATGGCCGTTACCAGCTCACCCTGGCTTCCGACTATACCCCCCTGTCGCCGGGCGGCCGCTACCGCTATTTAATGACCGATGAGGCCATCGTCCGTCCATCCGACCTCTACAGCCGGTATGTCCTGCCCTTATTTGATTACCTGGATGGCCGAGCCCTTAAAAGGCTGATCTTAACGGAAAATGAAGCCGCCGCCATTTGCGCCAAATCCCTGACCCCTTTAAGCGGGCTCTTAAATATTGAAATGTCTCAGGCCCTGCGCCGACATTTTTCCCAAAAGCCCTTACAGGTTCACGCCCTCCTCTCCTACCCGTCACCGGACTGCCTCTCCGGCGTCCTGACCTTTCGCTACGGCAATGTGGCCTTCAACCCCCTGGCGGCTTCGGAGGACGAGGAAGTGCTCCGGGACAAGGCAGCTGAAGAGGCCCTCTTTGCCCTCTTAAAGCGCTACCGTTTTTCAACCAATGAAGACGAGCTGCTCCTGGTGGGCGAAGATGCCCTGTACGACTTTCTTTTAAATGGCCTGCCGGAATTGATGCAGCTGGCCACCGTGGATATAGAAGAAAAGTTGCGCCGCATCCGGCCTAAGAATGCGGTTATTCCACGCATGAGCTCCGGCATCAACCACGGAACCATCGAGCTCTCCTTTGATGACAGCGCCGTTAACATTGCCAACTTGGCAGACCTCCTCGTCGCCTATCGTCACGGCCGCCGCTACATCCGCCTGAAAAACGGTCAATTTATCAACTTGATCAACCCGGCCCTTGCCGAGCTGAACCAGCTGCTGGACGATTTAGCGGTAAGACCGGAGCAAGTGGCCGAACCGGACCCCATTGAATTGCCCGCCTACCGGGCGGTTCGCCTGAAGGCCCTCCTGGATGACAGCCCCCTGGACATGCACCTGTCCGATGACTTACGGCAATTGGCCGACCGGCTGGCCCATTTGACAGAGGAAAACATTCCCCTGCCGGCAACTTTAAAGGCCAACCTGCGGCCCTACCAAGTGCAGGGCTACCGCTGGCTGGTGGGCCTTTCCCGGCTGGGCATGGGCGGAATTTTAGCAGATGACATGGGCCTGGGCAAAACCGTCCAGGCCATCGCCTACCTCCTGCACCGGAAAAGCAGTGACCCGGAGGCCACCGCCCTCATCGTGGTGCCAACCTCCCTCATTTACAACTGGGAGGAAGAGCTGGCCCGCTTTGCCCCCTCCCTGCCCTACCGCATCATTACCGGCTCCGCCGATGACCGGCGTGCCGCCATTGCTGAGGCGCCCATCGGTGCCGTCCTGGTCACCAGCTACGCCACCCTGCGGCGAGACCACCCCCTCTACGCTCATTTTACCTTTGACACCATCTTCGCCGATGAAGCCCAGTTCATCAAAAACAGCTACACCCAGAATGCCAAAAGCCTGAAAAGCCTCAAGGCCCGCCACCGCTTTGCCTTAACCGGCACCCCCATGGAAAATTCCTTGGCGGACCTGTGGAGCATTATGGACTTCTGCATGCCCGGCTACCTCTTAAGCTGGCGGCAATTCCGGCACGTGTTCGACATCCCCATCAGCCGGTATGAGGATGACAGCCGCCTCTACCGCCTGCGGGTCATGATGGCGCCCTTTTTGCTGCGGCGGGTCAAAAACGATGTCCTGACCGAATTACCGGATAAAATTGAAACCACCCTGTACACCGAATTAACCCACGAGGAGCGCCGCATCTACGATAGCCAGCTGGCCCTATCCAAAAAAACGGTCATCGAAGCCCTGGCCAACGAAGGCCTGCCCCAGAACCGCATCAAAATCCTGGCCCTTCTCATGCGCTTACGGCAAGTCTGCTGCTCGCCGCGCTTATTTTTGCCCGGCTTTACCCAGGCCTCATCCAAGTTAAAGCTGGCGGTTGAAACCATCAGCGAACGGGCGGAAAACGGCCACCGCATGATTCTCTTCAGCCAGTTCACCTCAATGATCGACCTGATCAGCGAAGCCCTGGATGCCCGTGGCATCGACCACTTAATCCTGACCGGTCAAACCAAAGCTGAAGACCGGATGACGCTGATTCGCCGCTTTCAACAGGGCGATATCCCGGTATTTTTGATTTCCTTAAAGGCCGGCGGCACCGGTCTAAACCTGACCGCCGCCGACACGGTCATCCACTACGATCCCTGGTGGAACCAAAGCGTGGAAGATCAAGCCACAGACCGCACCCACCGCATTGGGCAGCACCGCACGGTCCATGTCATTCGCCTGATTTGCAAGCACACCATCGAAGAAAAGATCATGGCTTTAAAGGCAAAAAAGGCCGGCCTATCCGAACAAGTCGTCGGCGGAAACAAGAGCCTCCTGTCCGCCTTAACGCCGGAAGACCTCCGTGACCTCTTTGACTTGACCACGCATACTGACAACTGAAAACAAATAACCGTCTGCACCTATGTGCAGACGGTTATTTGTTTGCAAGCGAAGCCTCAGCCGTCGGACGGCAGGGTCTCACCGATGGTAGGGGCTGACCTTTTCATCAATGGTAAAAATGCCGCCTTCCGCTTCCGGCGTGTAGTAGAGCTTCATATTGCTGGAAACGCCTTGAGCGCCTTCTTCAATGGCGATTTCATGCGCCCGTTTAATCACCTGGCAGAGGGTGTCAAAATCCCCTTCAATGGTGGTGTCAAAGGGCGCTGTAAACGTTTTCAGGCCGGTGGATTCAAGGTAGCGGATCACCTTATCCACTATCCGCAAGAGTTCTTGATCATCCTCGGTTTTGGGCAAAATCTGCAGGGACAAGCTAGCTTCCATTTTTTCTTTCCTCCTTTACCGGCTGAGAGGCCTCTTCCGATGGCACTTGCCGGTTTTGCTCATTGGCGCGGCGCAGGTCATCAACCATGGTTTGGTCCATGGTTTCCACAATCTGTGCTTCTATCTGTTCCTCAAGCTTAGCTTCCAGGTCTGCCGCTTCTTGGGCGCTGAGCCGGTGCTTGGGCAAAACTTCATTGATGATCAAGGCCACAAAGACCCCCAAGAGGGTATCTAGGATCCGCATGAGCGAATATTGAACGATGGACAGCTGCCCCAGCGGCATGAGCAGGATGGAGCAGAAGGTCACGCAGGTGATCACCGTCGAAGGGCTCCGGTTCAGGCTGACGATGAGCTTAATCAGCAGCATAATCACCAGGGCCACCAAGGCATCATAAAGGAGGTCTTTCTGCTGGATGCCGGCAGCGGTGACCACCGCCAAGAGCACCATGCCCGCCACCCCGCCGATGATGGTGCCTAAGACCCGGTGCAGGCCCACTTTTAAGCTGTCCTCAAAGGTCGGCTTCATGCAAATCAAGGCGGCAATGACCGCAAAAAACGGGTAGCCGCCCAGCCCTTTACTGAAAATCAAACAAATAAAGGCCGCTAGACCTGTTTTATAAATCCGCATCCCCATATGAAAGGGACTTGAATTCGGTTCCTGATTGGCCATAACCCGCCTCCTTACAGTATGTCAGACAATCATCCAAGTGGGCCCGGCACAGGCCCATGCTTTATTATACCCATCAGCCCGGTCATTCAAAGAAGGGGCCGGCTGCCAAGAAAAAAAGCCCACTAAGGGGCTTTAGGCTTCCGCATCTCCGGTAAAATTTAAGAACCAGGCCAGGCTTTTATGCCCCTTATCTGCGGTCATCTCATCTGCAGAGCAATTTTCCGGCGGTGCCATGATCACATCATCGCCCACCTGCCAATCGGCAGGGGTTTTAACGCCATGGGCATCCACCCGTTTTAAGGCCTGCAGCAAGCGCAGGAGTTCGCTCATATTTCGACCAGTTGTTT
This sequence comes from Peptococcus niger, assembly GCF_900101835.1. Taxonomy (NCBI): domain Bacteria; kingdom Bacillati; phylum Bacillota; class Clostridia; order Eubacteriales; family Peptococcaceae; genus Peptococcus; species Peptococcus niger. The sequence continues at coordinate 45,730 of NZ_FNAF01000002.1, read as the reverse complement.
CCGGATAATATTGAATGGCCCGGATGACCCCTTGGGGATCAATGACAAAGGTTGCCCGAACGGTCACGCCCGCATTATCGGCGTGGATCATCCCATAAGCGTCGGCCACTTCGCGGCGAATATCGGCGATTACCGGAAAGGGAATCGCTTGGCCGGCTTCGCCGTTCAGCCAACGCATTTGCTCCATGGTGCGCAACCAGGCCATATGCGCCGACAGGGAGTCCACTGAAAGCCCCACCAGTTCACAGTCCAGCGCTTCAAATTGATCGTAAATCCGGGCTAAAGCCATCAGCTCGGTGCTGCACACCGGCGTAAAATCGCCCGGGTGAGAAAACAAAATCACCCACTGCCCCTCATAGTCTGACGGAAATTGCAGGGTCCCGCGCGTCGTCTCTGCGCTAAAGGCCGGTGCCTGCTCACCGATCATGGGTATTTGGGTTGGCATACGCATCCTCCTTTCACGAGTGCTTGTAGCTGTATTGTAGAAAATCGGCTGCAAACTGTCAAACATTAAAGCACGGCCTTGCCATAAAAGTTGCGGCTTATTTTGTGAAAAATCAGCAAAATAACCCATTTGTGCAAAAAAAGACTTTCTAAATCTTTTCATCTAATGTACTATTTATATAACAGCATTCGCTTGGACACCGCAGACCTGCGGTGGTCATTGCGGACCCATATCCAATACCCATGGAAAGGAAGAATAACATGAACGTCTATCCAACAAAGAAAGTGCGCAACCTTGCGCTCATCGGTCACTCCGGCAGCGGTAAAACGAACCTTACCGAATCTATGTTGTTCCAATCCGGCGCCACCAAAAAAATCGGTTTAACCGCCGATAAAAATACCCTCTCCGACTTTTCAAAGCAGGAAATGGAGCGCGGTTCTTCCATTGGCGTCTCTGTCATCCCCATCGAATGGCGGGACCTGAAAATCAACATCATCGACACACCGGGGCACATGGATTTCGTCGGCGAAGCCTACAGCGCCCTGCGCGCAGCAGAAAGCGCTTTAATGGTCATTGACGCCACCTCCGGGGTCCAGGCGGGCACCGAGCGGATGTGGAAATACTGTGAAAAAATCGGCCTGCCGCGCCTGATTTTTGTCAATAAAATTGATGAGGAAAACGTCAGCTTCAGAAAATTGATGGAAGAGCTGGAAGAGGCTTTCGGTAAAAAGGTCATTCCCTTTTCCGTTCCCATCGGCGAAGGGGAAAGCTTCGTCGGCGTAACCGACGTTATCTTCCAAAAGGGCTTTAAGTACACCGACGGGACGCCCCTGGAGGCAGACTTGACCCACGACCAGGTCAAGGCCACCGAGCGGATGTATGAAGAAATCGCCGAAGTGGTTGCCGAGAGCGATGAAGTCCTCATGGAAAAATACTTTGCCGGTGAAAAGTTCACCCGCGAAGACCTCCTGCGCGGGGTCACCGCCGCCCTCTTGGAAGGGGACGCTGTGCCCCTCTTGGTCGGCTCAGCGGAAAAGGGCATCGGCATTGACATCCTTTTGAATATGATTGTCAACTACATGCCCTCCCCTGATGATGACCGGGCCAATATCGGCTTCCGCTATGAAAGCGGCGAAAAACGCGCGGTGGATGCCAATGAACCCTTCTCCGCCGTGGTCTTTAAAACAATGATTGACCCCTTCCTGGGCAAGATTTCCTTGTTCAAAGTCCTCTCCGGCAAAATTTCCAAGGAAAGCGCCCTTTACAACGCCTCTAAAGATCAGGCGGAAAAATTCGGCAGCGTTTCCGTCTTGCGCGGGAAAACGCAAATTGAGGTGGCGGAAATTCAGGCCGGGGACATCGGCTGCGTCACCAAGCTGCAGGTGACGGAAACGGGTGACACCCTCTGCGATAAGGCCCACCCGGTCTTGTACAAACGGGTCGAATTCCCGACACCGGTCATTTACTACGCCATTGAAGCAGCCTCTAAGAACGACGAAGACAAGCTGGCCCAGGGCCTGCAACGCCTGTATGAAGAATTCCCCAGCTTTAATGTCCGCCGCGATACCGAAACCAAACAGCTCACCATCGGCGGCTTAGGCGATACCCAGCTGGACGTGGTCATTGAGCGCCTGGAAGATTCTTTCGGCGTCAAGGTCAACCGCGTGCCCTTCATCATTCCTTATAAAGAAACCATCCGCACCAAATCGGAAGTCCAGGGCAAGCATAAGAAGCAATCCGGCGGCGCCGGTCAATACGGCGACGTCTGGGTTCGTTTTGAACCGACCGATGAAGAATTTGTCTTTGCCGAAGAGATTTTCGGCGGCGCCGTACCGCGCAACTTCTTCCCGGCCGTTGAAAAGGGCTTGAAAGAGGCCATGACCCACGGCCCCTTGGCCGGCTACCCCATGACCGGGGTCAAGGCCACCCTCTACGATGGGTCTTACCACGATGTGGACTCCAACGAAATGGCCTTTAAGCTGGCCGCCCAATTGGCCTTCCGCAAGGGGACGGCCGAAGCCCAGCCGGTCCTTTTGGAACCCATCTGCAAGGTGGAAGTATCTATTCCGGAAGAAAACCTCGGTGACGTCATGGGCGATATGAGCAAGCGGCGGGGACGCATCTTGGGCATGGACCAGGAGGCCGACGGCACCCAGCTGCTCATTGCCGAAGCACCCCAGGCTGAAATGTTCGACTACCTGATTGACCTGCGGGCCATGACCCGCGGCCGGGGCACCTTTACCATGAATTTTATCCGCTATGAAGAAGTGCCCGGGTCTATTGCTGAAAAAATCATCGAAACCGCCCAGGCCGCCAAAGGCAAAACCGAATAAAGGCGCCCAACACCTTGACGCCGCCAAATCCCCCTGTGGTTTGGCGGCGTTTTTGTCTGTTCAGGTCTCTCTTTTAAACCTTTGGCCTCTTTTTTCCCTCTTATAAGTGAAGACCCTTTCAGAAAGGAGGCTTTTGATGACACCTTCAAACCAATGGATCCAATGGGTCAAACCGGCACAAGCAGGTGACCAAGAGGCCTTTACCGACCTGGTGCGCTATTTTCAAACGGAAGGCTACCGGGCCGCCTGGCTATGGGCGGGCGATGGGGCGGAAGATATTTTGCAGGAGGCCTTTATCATCTGCTGGCAAAAATTGCCGCAACTGCGCAAGCCAGCCGCCTTTCGCAGCTGGTTTTACCGGATTTTACGGCGCACCGCCCTGGATTACGTCAACAAGCACCGGGCTGAACTTCCCCAGGACAACCTGGACCCCCTCATCAGCCCACCACCCGGCAGTCCCTCAGCGACCGATGCCGACCGCTTGCAGGCAGCCCTCCGAGAATTGCCCGACCTCCAGCGCGATGCCTGTACCCTCTATTACTACGCCGGCTTCAGCGTCAAAGAGATTGCCAGCATGACCGGGGCCCCGGAGGCCACCGTCAAGTCCCGGCTCTTTCACGCCCGGAAAAAATTACGGGCCCTGCTCTTAACCGATGGCAAGGCCAGCCATCCGTCGACAGCTCAAGCTCAAAAGGAGGACCATCATGAACACCTACAAAGACACGGACCTGTCCAACCTGTTTCAAATGACGGCTTCAAGGCATAACCCGCCGGCTGATTTTGCCAACCGGTTCACCCAGGCCTTGCCAGCCCAGGAAAAGGCTCGCCAATCCAAAAGCCGCCGCCGGCTGATCAGCTGCATCGCTGCCGCCGCAGTCTTCTGCCTCTCCATGGGAAGCCTATACGCCACCGGCGTCTTCGGCGAGGGGGGAATTTTGACTGAAAGCACCATCTTCGCCGATTACCACAGCATGCCTGATGCGGATACCTTAAAAGAAGACCTGGGCTTTGTCCCCCAGCTTCCGAAAGCATTCGGCCCCTTCAGCTTCCAAGAGGCCAATATTGGCGATACGACCTATCAAGGGAAGGACGGCAAGGCTGAGCTGACCGCCAAAGAGCTAATGGCCACTTATGCAGATAAGACCGGGCAAAAGATCAGCTTCTTTGCCAGCCCGGCCGTCAATCCCCTGACCCTTGACCCTGAAAAAGATACCGCCGTGACCCAAAACGGCATCACTTATCAACTGTTGGACTACACCCAGCGCGTCGTCCCGCCGGATTATGAAAAAACCGAAGAAGACCTGGCCCTGGAAAAAGCCGGCCGGTTAAACATCGCCTTCGGCGGCGACAAAATTTCCGAATCCAAGAACGCCACCGTCATCTGGCAAGAAGACGGCATTGAATACCAGTTGCTGGCTGAAGACGGCCTAGGGAGCCAAGACCTCCTGACCCTTATCAGCGGATAAGCGCCCATAAAAAAATATCCTTACCCCCTCGGGTAAGGATATTTTTATTGGTCATTTTACAGCAGAGGCTGGGCCTTTTTCATCCGGCCTTAGCCGTTGACATAGCCTTCGGCAACCCATGCCTGACGGCCGTCACCGGTTTGAATGTGAACCATGCCGTTGGCACGTTCCAAGACGTTGACCTGGGTGCCGTTGCTGACACTGCCGACGATGGTGGCCGACGGATCAGCTGCGGCCCGCATGTTCAAATCGGCGCCTTGAACATTGATGGTGGCGCTGCCGCCAGAGGCTTGCTGCTGCTGATTTTGCTGCGGTGCGGCAGCCTGAGTCGTACCCTGCTGGGCCTGTTGCTCTGCTTGGCCTTCGTTAGAGCTGTTTTTCTTGCTGGATTTGGATTGTTCCGTTTTATTGTCCTGCTTTTTAGCATCGGCAATCGCTTTTTCCGCTTTGGCCCGCGCTTCTTTTTTCTGTTTGTTTTCAAGTTCGGAAGCGTCCACCAAAGAGGTATCCACATCAGACGAGGACGTTGTGACGAGGGGGTCTTTCGGTCCGAACAAGGCACCGCTGGTATAAGCGATGATACTCCCCAGTGCCAGTCCGATGACAATGGCAATGGCTAAGGCAATTAGGATGTTTTTCACTTTCATTTTTTTTGCTCCTTTTGGTTGATTTGATTAGCCTTCCCCAAGATGCCCAGGCGATGTGCGCCGTAGAGCACCAGTAGAAGAACCAGCACAAAGACCAAAAAGCCTTTGGCCGTTGTCAATGAGTTGACCACCAAAGCCGCCAGAGAAAGACCGGCGCTGATGGCGTAAATCAGCAAAACCGTATTGCGGTGGGAAAGCCCCATCCGCAGCAGGCAATGGTGCAAGTGCGCCTTGTCCGCTTCAAAAATCGGTTGGCCCGCCAAGCTGCGGCGGATGATGGCGAACAGCGTGTCGAAAATCGGCACCCCTAAAATTAAGATAGGGATAAAAACGGAAACCACGGTGAGCCCCTTTGAGGCGCTGTGAATGGAAATCACCGCCAGCATGTAGCCTAAAAACATGCTGCCCGTATCGCCCATAAAAATAGAAGCCGGGTGGAAATTATACAGCAGAAATCCCAGGGCTGCCCCCGCCAGGCCGACGGCCATGAGGGCCATATGGACATCCTGATTCTGCAAGGCGACAATGGCCATGCTGACGGCGGCAATACAGGATACCCCGGCCGCCAAGCCGTCCAGGCCGTCAATCAGGTTGATGGCGTTGATAATGGCCACCATCCAAATAATGGAAACCGGCACCGACAGCCAGGCCAGGTTGAGCAGGTCTGCGCCGATGAAACCGGTCACAAATTCAATCCGCACGCCACCGGCACAAGCGATGCCGGCCGCGATAATCTGCCCTAAAAGTTTGAGTTTGGCAGGCATATCCGTCATATCATCGACAATGCCCACAAAGACCAGGAGGGTCGCCCCTAAAAATGCACCCACCAGGGGCCGGTCTGCCGGCAGCGCCAAAAAAGTGGCAACCCAGTAGGCCGCATAGATGGCCAAGCCGCCCATACGCGGCATCACCTTGGTGTGCACCTTGCGCTGGTTCGGTTTGTCCACAGCCCCGATGCGGAAGGCCAAAAGTTTTACCAAAGGCACTAAAAAGGCCGTCAATAAAAAAGCGCCCACCGTCACCCAAAGGATATTGATCAAAAGGCTGTCTGATATCATTGCAACACTTCCATTATCATAATCTCTATAGGCATTGTAAAGGTATTTTTCTGCTATTTCAACCTATCTGCGCGGATTTATCATCTTTTTTGCCAAAACCGCCGGCAGCCGGGCCAGGTTCCGTAAAATACCCAGCCGTTCTTCCGGGCAGGCCCCCAAAACCAGGGCCGCCTGTGCATTGGCCGACAGTTCTTCCGCAGTTAAGTCTGTCAGGGGGAGGACCAGACCGGCCTTCGTCCGCGCCATAAAAGCGCTGACCTTCGGGTCATAGGGCAGGGCCAAGAGGGCACAGTTTGCCGCTGCCCCGATGATTAAGGCATGCAGGCGCATGGCGATGACCAGGTCTGCCGCTGCCAACATGTCAAAGAGCTCTGCCAGGGTGTAGCGGTCGGTCAAGAGATGGGCCCGCTCTGTCATATGGCCGACAACCGCCTGGCAAAGGGGCAAGTCTTCTTCCGGCTGCATCGGCAAAAGCGCCACCGCATAGCCCTTCTGCACCAAGGCGTCCAAGCCACCGGCAAAGGCCTTCACCCGGTCCACCTCCTGCCAGGGCCGCGGCGCGCAAATAATCAGCGGCCGGTCGCCGTAAATACCGGCCTGGGCCAAAAGCGTCCGCGCCGGTCGACCGCCCTCTGGCGCAAAGCCCAGGACCGGATCGGCGGTCAGCAGGACAGGCTGCCGGACGCCGATGTCTTTTAACAGGTCCCGGCTGCCCATGTCCCGCACCGTCACCGTTTGCGTGCGGTTCAGCACCGCCGCTGTCAGCCGACGGTTAAGCCCATCGGTCAAGGGCCCGACGCCCTGGCCGTATACCAAAACCGGCACCCGCATCAGGCGGGCCAAGAGGATGACCGCCAAATAATACCAAAAGCCCCGCTTGCTGGTCACATCCTGCAAGAGGCTGCCGCCGCCTGAAATCAGCAAGTCGCTCTGCCACAAGGCCTTCACCGCCGCCCGCACCTGCCAGCGGTTAACCGCATCAACCCCAAACTGGCTGCGGCTGGCCTGGGGTTCGTTGGACAAAAGGGTAATGTCCACTTCCGGCATTTCTTGGCGCAAGGCGGCAATGACCGATTCACAAACCGCATCGTCGCCTGCGTTGTTAAAGCCGTAATAGCCGCTTAAAGTGACCCGCATCATGCCTGCCCTCCTTTCATCCGTGGCGGTTTATCCCCATACTTTTGCCAAAGGCGCCGGCACAGCAGAAAACCGCCCCATAAAACAGCCGATAAAAGAATCCCCACTAAGAGCCCGTTGCCACTGCGCCATAGGCTGATCGCCAGCGGCGTATGAATGTGGGCGTAAGTATTGACCAAGGATACCTGACCAATCACCAGCGGTAGGCTCATCAGCCAAAAGGAGGCCCGCTTGCGGGCCAGCAAAAACCAGGCCAGGGTAAAGGGATAGCCGATTAAAAATTCTTTCGACCGCGGCCGCACGGACAAAACATCCGTCAGCCATTGGCGAAAGCCCATTTCCGTATCGCTGATGGCCGCTGAATCGTTGCCGGTGCGGCTGACGTAAATCGCCAGCGCCACCGCCGCCAGTCCGAACAAGGCCAGGTAACGGTAGTCCACCAGCTTTTGGCAAAGGGCCTTGACCGTCTCGCGCGGGTCCTCCTGATCCCAGATAAAGAGCACCGCCGGCACTACCAGAAGGGGAATCACATGCGCCAGCTTAACCCCGGAAAATTGATCCAACTTCAGCATAAAGAGCTGGCTGGACAGGAGGCCAACCGTCAGGACTGCGCCGATAAAGCTGCAGCCGCATAAAAGCAGGAGCCGGCCCACCGCCTTACCGAACCGGTCTGTCGCATAGGGCATAAAAATCAGCGCCGAAAGGGTCGGGAAGGTCACCACACTGATAAAGGCCATGCCCTTGAGCGCCAGCACCGGCATAAGGGCCAAGGCGCCGACCCAGCCAAGGGCCAAAAGCAGGGCCGCCGCCAAGGCCAGCTTTTCAAGCCTCAGGCGCCGCAGGAGCAAAAAGACCCCGCCGACAATGCCCAAGCCGATAAGCCCTTGCTGCCACAAGGGGGTCTCCACCGGCGCCAGTCCCTTATAGGGGGCAGCGATTTTAAAGCCATCCGCCGTTAAATTCTCGCAAATCTTATCCAGGTAATTCAAATTCATCTTCAAGGCATAGCCCGGCTCGGCAATTTCAAAAAACCGCACCAGAAGACCCCGCATATTCCGTTCGCGCACCGCTAAATTCCAGCGGTCAATCGCCTGCGCCTCCCCTTGCAGCCGTTCTTCCTCTGTATCGCCCTGGAACTCGCTCATTTCCGCATTGGAAATGGTGTGCACCCGCACCACATCCTTATCCAGCATAATGCCCAGTCGGTTCAGACCGGCTTGCTTGGAAAATTCCACAATGCCCAGGGGAACCGTCGGATGCCCCTTGTCATTGGTCAGGACCGCATGCAGGCTGTCCATATGCTCAGGAAAGCCGGGAACCACCTTATCGTTCATCAAGACCAGGGCCAAGTTCGGCACTGCCGCCAAATCTTCCTTCAACTGCCGATAGGCCTTGTCATCATTACCGCGCCAGGTGCGAACCTGCACCGCCACGCCCATATCCTGATCGGCCACCTGCTGCATCAGGTCATAATCGTAGCCCACGCCGATGGTGTCCACCGCATCCGCCGCCATTTCCTCTTCCTGAGGATTTTGCGTAATCATGGAGGGCACCGCAATCACGTCATACTGACCGTCCTTACCCGCCATAAGCGTCGCCCCATGGACCTTGGCCATGATTTCCCGCTTGATTTGATCGCGCCAGGTCTCATCATAAATAACGATATACCGTACCGCATCGTCCGGCTTAAAGGCCGGCAACCGCGAGGCGTCGCGCACATTCAAGACATTCTGTCCTTGAAAGATGCCAATCTTACCTTCATCTGCCAACCCGCCTAAAGATTCTTCCTTAAACAGGATCTGGCTGACCCCGTGCTGCTTCAATAAAGCCAGCATCTCCGCATCGCTCTTTTGGTTGCCGCCGGCCAGGGTCCGCACATCCGTCTCATTGACCAGCAGGTTGACAGCCTTATCCTGCCCTTCCACAGACAGGCGCTTGACCGCCACCCCAACAGATAAAAGCAGCGCCAGCACAATCAAGACAATCGCCCCGCGCTCAGCCCATTGAATCCATTTTTTCTCAGCCATATATGCCTCCAATTTTCACATCAAATATCCACCATATTGTAGCATACTTACCCAGCCGACGAAATACAGGAAGGCCAGCTTTAAAAATTTATATAAAGTATGCTGCTTGTAAAAGTTTCGTGGGATGGCCCCTTGCTCTTTTAATGACCCTTATTTTAAGTTATCCTGATGTTAGCAAACCACTTCTATGGAAGGAGCCTGGTGTTTATGAGCCTTGTTGTTGAAAATCCATCCCTTGACCCGGCCAGCCGGTTGGCCGCTGAGCTGCCTCAACCGGCGGTGCCCCTCTTCAACCGATTTTATCATTTTTTGTGCCGGGAGGTTCACTTCAGTTGGACCGGCAGCCTGCACCACACCTACCGGCATTGTGCCCGGGTTCTCTTATTTACACTGGTAATTGGGACAGCTGAGCAGGTGACGGAAGGCCTGGTCTATGATGCAGCCCTCTCTGCTGTTTTTCACGATAGCCGCCGGCAAGACGATGGCTACGATGTGGGGCACGGCTTGCGGGCCGCCCGCTATTACCGTCAATACGCCCTGGCCCACGACCACCCCTTCAGCGGCCCGGTCTATGCAGCCATTGCCTTGCACGACCGGAATGATGCGCTGGCCATCAACCACTTTCACCACTTGCCCGATGAAAAGGACTACCTGACCGTCTGGCGGCTTTTAAAAGACGCCGATGCCTTAGACCGGCTCCGCTTTGGCGATGCTGCGCTGGACCCGCGCTATTTGCGCACAGAGGCTGCCTTGAATTACATCGACAAGGCGCGTCGCATTGTCCGGGCTGACCTCCGCCGACTGGCAACAGGCGGCCAATAGACCGCCACCCGGCATCTTTCTCAGCGATAAAAAATCCTCCCGCGCCATTTTCATGGCAAGGGAGGATTTTTTGGTTCAGCAAAGGATTATTTGTCTTTATCTGCAAAATAGGCTTCAACGTCATCGTTGTTCACCGGGATAACGGTGCCCTTGTATTTGTCTGTGATGACTTTCTTGGCGGCATCGGAGGTCAGGACTTTGACCAGGGCCTTGGTTTTCGGGCTGTCCACATCGTCTGCACGAACGGCGATGATGTTCGCATAGGCTTTAGCAGCCAGGGAGTTCGGGTCTTCAACGGCCAGGTTGCTGTCAAAGTTAATATCGGAAGCGATGGCGAAGTTGCCGTTGATGACGGCCAGGGCCACGTCCGGCAAGGCCCGGGGGATTTGTGCGGCTTCCATTTCAACGATTTCCAGTTTTTTCGGGTTGTCTTCAATGTCGCGTACGGTGGCGTTCAAGTCGCTGCCCTCTTTGAGCTTGATCAGGCCATTATCCTGAAGCAGGAGCAGGGCGCGGGCTTCATTGGAGGTATCGTTCGGAACGGCAATTTTATCGCCGTCTTTCAAGGCGTCCAGGCTATTGGTTTTGCCGGGGAAGATAGCCATCGGTTCATAATGGATAAAGGCGACCGTTTTCAAATCGGTTTTGTTTTCTTTGTTGAAATTATCCAGGAAGGGCTTGTGTTGGAAGAAGTTGGCATCGATTTCACCGTCGTTGAGGGCCTTGTTGGGCAGCACGTAGTCGGTGAATTCTTTGACTTTCAGGGTGTAGCCTTCTTTTTCAAAGTCTGCTGCCAGGGCGTTGAGAATTTCTTGATGGGGGGCCGGGCTGGCGCCGATGGTGATGACCTTATCATCCCCGGAAGCTGCCGGGGCGGAATTGGCCTCGCTGCTTGCCGGTTGCTGACCGCCGCAAGCGGTCAAGGCACCGACGGCCACAAGGGCTGCCAACAGGGTTACAAAGGTTTTCTTAAATGACATGTTTTTTTCCTCCTTGATTTGCACAACATTTTCCTATTCTATACCCGTTCCAACGGGTTGTTACGCAGCGTCCTTGCTGCGTTTATCACTTTTCTTGACGATCCGCATGCCGACGCTTTGAATGATTTGCACCAGCAGCACCAGGATAACCACGGTAATGATCATGGTCACGTTTTCATAGCGGTAATAGCCGTACTTGATGGCCACATCCCCCAAGCCGCCGCCGCCGACAAAGCCGGCCATGGCTGAATAGCCCAGGATGGTGGTGGCCGCTACCAGGGACCCGGTGACCAAGGACGGAACCGCTTCCACCAGGAGCACCTTGCGAACGATTTGACCATTGCTGGCGCCCATGGATTGGGCTGCTTCAATGACGCCGCCGTCCACTTCTAGAAGGCTCTGTTCCACCAGCCGCGCCACAAAGGGGGCGGCGCTGACGACCAAGCCGAAGGTCATCGCCTTGGGGCCGATGGTGGTTTGCACCACTGCCCGGGTCAGGGGGGTGATGGCTATGAAGAGAATTAAAAAGGGCACAGACCGCAAGACGTTGACCACGCCACCAACCAGCCAGTTGACGGCCGGCATGGGGTGAATCCCATCTTTGGCGCTGGTGATCAAGAAAACACCCAGGGGGATGCCAATGACGTAGGATATAAGCGTTGTTGCCAGGGTAACGCCGATGGTAATGACGGTGTTGTCCCAGAGCATTTGAATATATTGGGCATCAAACATGGCGCTACACCTCCTCTACCGAAACGCCTTGTGCTTGCAGGTAACGCCGCACCCGGTAAACGTCGGATGTCGGCGGCAATTGGATGACCATTTGACCGTAGACACAATCATCAATGACCCGCGTATCTGCGTGCAGGATGTTCACCGGCTCCCGCGTTTCCAGGATGAGTTCGGCCAAGATGGGTTCAAAGGCATCGCCGCCTTCAAAGGTGATCCGCAGCTGGGTCCCTTCCGTGTCTTTGAAGTTGATCGGGTCGCCCTCTTCACGATAGACCAGGCGCCGCGCCGCTTCTGTCTTGGGTTGGGTAAAGACCTCCTTCACCGTGCCTACCTCGGCAATATGGTGGTCTGCAATGACAGCCACCCGGGTGCAGATTTCTTCAATCACCCGCATCTCATGGGTAATGACGATAACGGTCAGCCCCATCCGCTTGGACAGGTCTTTCAACAAGGCCAAAATGGAATCGGTGGTCTGCGGGTCCAAGGCGGAGGTGGCTTCATCGCACAAGAGCACCTTGGGGTCGGAGGCCAGGGCACGGGCGATGGCTACCCGCTGTTTTTGACCGCCGGAGAGCTGGGCCGGATAGGCATGGACCCGTTCACTCAGGCCGACAATTTCCAAGAGTTCCAGGCCTCGGCGCTTGGCTTCTTCGCCGCTGGTGCCGGCAATTTCCAAGGGAAAGCAGACATTTTGCAAGGCCGTCCGCTGCATCAGCAAGTTAAACTGCTGGAAGATCATGCCCATTTGCCGGCGGACTTCACGCAAGCGACGGGCAGACAGGGTTCCCAAATCCTGGCCGTCAAAGATAACGCCGCCGGCGCTGGGCCGTTCGAGAAAATTCATGCACCGCACCAGCGTTGATTTTCCGGCACCACTCATGCCGATAATCCCAAAAATCTCGCCGGGGGCAATGCTTAAATTGATGTTTTCCAGGGCTGTGATGGTGTTGCCTTTCACGCGAAAGGTTTTCGATAAATCATACAGGCGAATCAGCTCATCGGCTGCCGGTTGCTCCAAAGAAAATCACTCCTTTTCAGACTTGAGACTGTGACGCGGGCGCAAGCGCGATAAGTCATACGGCGTATGCGCGTAAACTATGTGGTTGAGCCAATTGGAAAAAAGCAGGTTGGCATGGCTGCGCCAGGTCACGACAGGCGCCAGGTTCGGGTCATCCGCCGGGAAGTAATGATGGGGCAGGGGGACATTGTCCAAGCCCTTGGCCAGGTCGCGGTCGTATTCACCTTTTAAGGTCAAGGGGTCGTACTCCAGATGACCGGCGATGTAGTATTGACGCTGGTCCACCGTAGAGGTCAGCAAGACGCCGGCTTCATCGGACTGGGCCAGGACCTTTAAATCCCGTTCGCCGACAATGTCTGCCGGCCGGTTGGTGGTATGCCGGGAATGGGGCGCATGAAATTCATCGTCAAAGCCCCGGGTAATATCCCGATTGCGGATCAACCGGTGGCGGTAGACGCCGAATAATTTCTCCGGCAGCAGCACCTTGGGAATGCCGTAATTATAATACAGGGCCGCTTGAGCCGCCCAGCAGATGAAGACCGTGGAGTAGACATTCGTATTCGCCCAGTCAAAGATCCGGGTCAATTCCTGCCAGTAGCCGACCTCTTCAAAGGGCAGCATTTCCACCGGCGCTCCGGTAATGATTAAGCCATCGTAGCGTTTGTCCTGGACCTCCTCGAACCGCTTGTAAAATTTAAACAAATGCTTCTCAGGCGTATTTTTGCTTTTATGGTTGGACACCATGAGCAAGTCCACATCCACCTGTAAAGGCGTATTCCCGATCAGACGCAAAAACTGGGTTTCGGTCACAATCTTGAGCGGCATGAGGTTTAAAAAGGCAATGCGCAAGGGACGAATGTCCTGGCGCAAGGCCCGGGACTCATGCATGACTTGGATATATTCTTCAGCAAGGGCTTCCGCAGCGGGAAGCGATTGAGGGATAATAACCGGCACAACCGCATCTCCTTCTTACAATAACGATATTAACGGGTTTGGGCAAGGGCCTGATTAACGTCGGCGATGATGTCCTCAAGGGCCTCAATGCCCACATTGAACCGGATCAAATCCGGGGCAACGCCGGCGGCTTTTAAGGCGGCTTCATCCAGTTGCCGATGGGTGGTGGACGCCGGATGGATGACATGGCTGCGCAAGTCGCCCACATGGGTCACTAGGGTGGCCAGGCCAAGCTGGTTGATGACCTTCCGGGCCCGGTCAATGCCGCCTTTCGGGCCGAAAGAAACAACGCCGGACTGGCCCTTGGGCAAGTACTTCTGCGCCTTCTCATAGTTCGGATTGGACGGCAGGCCGGGATAGTTGACCCATGCCACATCCGGGTGCTGGGCCAGATGCTCCGCCACGGCCAGGGCATTTTCACTGTGCCGCTGCATTCTCAAATGCAGGGTTTCAATGCCCAGGTTGATGAGGAAGGCATTGAAGGGGCTCATGGTTGAGCCGAAGTCCCGCAAGAGACCGGCGCGGGCCTTGGCCACATAGGCGGCCGCACCGAACTGGTCGGTGTAGACAATGCCGTGGTAGTCCACATCCGGTTCGGTGAGTTCCGGATATTTTCCATTATTCCAATTGAAGTTGCCGCCGTCTACGATGAAGCCGCCTACCGAGGTGGCGTGTCCATCCAAGTACTTGGTGGCGCTGTGGGTGACGATATTGGCCCCCCATTCAATCGGGTTGCACAGGACCGGAGAGGGGAAGGTATTGTCCACGATGAGGGGAACATCGCCGGCCTTGGCCAAGGCGACAACCTTTTCCAGGTCCAGCACGTCCAAGGCCGGGTTCCCGATCATTTCGGAAAAAACACAGCGTGTTTCCGGACGCAAGTGCGTTTTCAATTCCTCCAAGGACAAGTTCGGATCGACAAACTCCACGTCAATGCCGAACTTGCGCAGCTGGCTCCCGAAGAGGGTGTGGGTCCCCCCGTAGAGGTTGCTCATGGCCAGCACATGGTCGCCGGCTTTGGCAATGTTGACCACGGCAAAGAAGTTGGCCGCCTGCCCGCTTGACGTGGACAGGGCCGCCACCCCACCTTCCAGGACTGCCACTTTTTCTTCCACCCAGGACAGGGACGGGTTGCCCAGCCGGGTGTACATCGGGTTGGGGATCTTCAAGTCAAAGGCGTCCCCTAGGTCTTCCGCCGTATCAAACTTGTAGGTTGTCGATTGAATAATCGGCATGATCCGCGCATCGTGGTTGCCGGGCAGGTAACCGGCTTGAACGCAACGTGTTTCCGGCGCCAGGTGGCGCAATTCTTCATTTGTCATAAGTTCCTCCTTTACGATTGGGCGGATTCGTCGATAGAAAAAAGACCACTTCACCCTGGGAGGTGAAATGGTCCTGTACTTTTTCTGTCCACTTATCTCCCAGACGACATGTCTGACGGATTTAGCACATTGCCCGAAGGCTGTTGCCGGGTTTCACAGGGCCGTTCCCTCCACCGCTCTTGATAAATGCTCTCAACAAGTGAGATTGACACGGATTATAGCAGATATGAAATGCCCTGTAAAGGGGCAATTTTATTTTTTTTATTTTCAGGCCATGGGCCGCCCCACCGGGCGTACTTCCGTTTCCAGGTGGATGCCGGTCTTCTCGGCGACAACGGCCTGCACATGGGCAATCAGGGACAAGACGTCCTGGGCCGTTGCGCCGCCAACGTTCACAATAAAGCCGGCGTGTTTCATGGACACCTGGGCACCGCCGACCCTATACCCTTGCAGGCCGCTTTCGATGATGAGCGGGCCGGCAAAATGGCCGGGTGGCCGCTTAAAAACGCTGCCGGCGGAGGGCATATCGAGGGGCTGGCGCTGTTCTCTTTTATCGGTCAGCTCGGCCATCCGTCGGGCGATGGCGTCCGGATTGGCCGGTGTCAGCCGCATCGCAGCGCCCAAGCAGTAGAGGGGCGCGTCTTTTAGCCGGCTGTGCCGATAGGCAAAGGCCATCTCATGATTGTCCAAGCGGGAAATGTGGCCGTCGGCGTCCATCACGTCAACCCATTCAATGACGTCTTTCATTTCGCCATCATAGGCACCGGCGTTCATAAACACGGCGCCGCCTAAGCTGCCGGGAATGCCACAGGCAAATTCCAGGCCGCTCATCCCCTGGGCCTGGGCAGCCCGGCTCACATCCGCCAGGGGCAGGCCGCAGGCGGCGTAACATAAATCCGGCTCCGGCCAGCTGAGGTCGGTCATCCGGCTCATGTTGATGACCAGCCCTGCCATGCCACGGTCGCTGACCAAGAGGTTAGACCCCAGGCCTAAGATAAAGACCGGCCAGGCTTCCGCCTTTGCCCAGGCCAATAAGCTGGCCACTTCTTCAGCATTGGCGGGCCAGGCCATCAAATCGGCCGGCCCACCGATTTGAAATGTGGTGTGCTTGGCCAAGGGCTCTTCCGCCCGCCATTGATCGGCGGGCAATGGGATGGGCTGCTGGTGGGTTAAAGACACTTTTCATCGTCCTTTCAAACTGGTCAGGGCGGCCAAGGCGGCCTCGGTCAGGGCTTCGCTGTAAGTCGGATGGGGCAAGACCGTGGCGGCCATTTGTGCAGCGGTCAACTTGCCCTGCAAGGCAAAGGCGCAGGCGGCAATTAAATCACTGGCCCGACCACAATAGAGCTGGGCGCCGAGCAGGCGGCCGCTGGCCGCATCAAAGACCAGCTTCATAAAGCTGCGCGGCAGCTCGTCGATAACGGTTTTGGCGTTGCCGCCCATCACCGCCTTGCCAACCACCGGTTCAAAGCCGGCGGCCTTGGCGGCGCTTTCATCCAGCCCCACCGTGGCAATTTCCGGCTGCGTGTAGACACAGGCAGGAATGGCCGCCGGCGGCTCCGGCGCCTGGCCAAGCAAGATGGCCGCTAGGGCCCTGCCGTCTGCCGTCGCCTTGTGCGCCAGCTGGGTCCCGCCGATGACATCGCCGATGGCGTAAACCGTCGCCAGACTCGTTTCATAGCGGTCGTTGACCACAAGCGCACCGCGGTTCATCTCCGGCTGAAGCTCCGGTGCAAAAAGGCCTTCCGTGGCCGGTTTGCGACCGGTCGCAACCAACACACAATCGGCCGCCACCCTGTCCTCTTGCCCCTTGGCCTCATAGGTCACCGTCAAACCGCTCCCGGCTTGGGCAATGGCCTTGACGCGCGCACCGGTCACCGACCGGATGCCTTCTTTTTTAAACTGAGCACCCAGGCTCCGCCCAATTTCTTTATCCATGGTATTCAACAAGGACGGCAGGGCTTCCAGGACCGTCACCTCCGTACCCAGGGCATGGTAGAGCGCCGCCATTTCAACACCGATGACCCCGCCGCCAATGATAAGCAGCCGGTCGGGCAGGTCTCCGGCCATGCTTAAAAGGGCGTCGGAGGTGACGACACCGGGCAGGTTGACACCCGGGATGGGCGGCACCTGGGGCACTGAACCGGTGGCAATGATAAAATTATCAGCGGTGAGCACGGTTCCATCGGACACTTGCAGGCAAGGGCCGCCACCAATCCGAGCAGTAGCTGGGTAGACCGTCACTTTCGCGCGTTTCAAGAGGCCGGCAAGGCCCGCTTCCTGCTGGGCAACCACCGCTTCTTTTCGCGCCTGCAAGGCCCCGCTGTCGGCAAGGCCTTTCGCCGCTTCATGCAAGAGCGTTTTGGTCGGCACACAGCCGCGCTGTAAGCAGGTCCCGCCCAGGGCCTCTTTTTCCACCAAGGCCACCCTTTGTCCGCCGGCCGCCAAGGCCAGGGCGCAATCGTAGCCCCCCGGGCCACCGCCGATGACAACTGCATCGTAATGCATAACCGTCCCCTCCTTAATTTTTCATTCCTTATGCCCTATTGTAGCACGCACAAGGGGGCAAGAAAAGCACCGCTAAGCGACTTACCGGCAAGGGGCATTTAGGTATAGATGAATTCAATAGACCAATAGCACATTTTCCCCTTTCTTTTTTGCGCATTTTTAGTTATTGTATAAGGTAGCAGTATGGCAAGAACCACTGTCATCCATCTACTATGCCGACAGTTCATCTGCCAACTGCCTTAAAGACCCTTCCCGGGTCTTTTTTTATTGACCGGCGTTGAAGCGTCGGACAACAACCGCTATACTGAAGGCAGGAGGAATGCCATGCTCTACTTACAGGAAACCGTCATCGTCGAAGGCAACAACGACTGTGCCGCTGTACGGCGCGCCGTATCGGCACTGATCTTACAGACGCGCGGTTTAGCCGCCATCCATCAAGACCTGGACCTCTGGGCGCCCTTTGCTGCCCACGGCGGGCTGGTCATTTTAACAGACCCGGACGGGCCGGGCCGCCGCTTGCGCGACCACATCACCGCCCGGTTTCCCCAGGCCCTACAGGCCCAGCTGCCGGCCGCTGACTGCCGTGGCCCCCATGGCCGGTTAGGCGTCCAATTCGCCCCACCGGAAGCCATTCGGGCCGCCTTGACGGATGCCGGTTGCCACCGGCGCCAGGCCCCACCGACGGATACCCTGGCCGCCCTAATCGCCTCCGGCTTAGGCGGTGGACCCGCCGGTAAGCAAGGCCGCCGGCGCCTCTGTACCGCTTTAGGCATTCCCATGGCCTCGGCCCCACACCTGGCGGCCTACTTGAACGCCTTGGACCTTCCGGTCCGGCAAGCCCTAAAGCTGCTAGACGCTACACCGCTCTAAGGAGGAGCTGCTCATGCAACGTCCTTTTCGTCATAAAAAGAAATTCGGCCAAAATTTTCTCACCGACCCGGCGCTCTTAAAGCGCATTGCCGCCATCTGCTCACCGGAAAGGCCGGTGCTGGAAATCGGCGCCGGCGCCGGCGCCCTAACGGCTGCCCTAGCAGACCGGTTTCCGCTGGTGGCGGCCCTTGAAATTGACCGGGACCTGGCCCCCCTGCTGTCTGATCGCTTTGCCGCAAGGGACAATGTCCACCTCTACCTCACCGATGCCCGTCGGCTCAACTTTGACGCCCTTATGCAGGACTTAAACGCAGCCCAGTACGCCATCGTTGCCAATTTACCCTATTACATCACCACCCCCCTGCTCATGCAGGCGGTAGAAGAAGCGCCCGGCGCCCAGGAGATGGTCTTTATGGTCCAAAAAGAAGTGGCCGACCGTCTCTGTGCCTCGCCCGGCACAAAAAGTTACGGTGCCGTCAGTGTCGCCGTCCAATACCGCTGCCACATCGACACGGCCTTACAGGTCGGCCGCCGCGCCTTTACCCCGCCGCCGGAAGTGGATTCGGCGGTGGTCCACCTGCGCCGCAAAAGGCCGGAAGTCCCAACAGCCGCCGGCGCCTTTCGCCAAACGGTTCGGGCCGCCTTTTCCCAACGCCGCAAAACCCTGCGCAACAGCTTAAAGGCCACAGGCCTGCCGGCGGACCACTTGGACCGGGCCCTGGCCGCCTGCGCCATCGACCCGGGCAGACGGGCTGAAACCCTGACCGTTGATGAATTCGCCCACTTGGCGAACGCCCTCTATCCAAGCGAGAAAGGATGATACGATGCGAGCCGATGATCGTTTCCGGCGGTGGCTGACGGATACCTCCCTGTCCATGCAGGAGCGCCGCCGGCTTTACCGTTTGGCCGACAACAAGGAAGCCTTCTTAAGGGCCTTCGGCGAGCCTTTAACCCTGCAAAAGGGCCGGCTTATCGGCAAATTAGGGGATGGCCCGGCCCACATCAATGACCGCACCGTCAGGTGGGTGGCCGCTGCCATCGCCAGCCACCTGACCGACCGGGGTATCGACAAGGGCCTGGTCATCCTCGGCGGAGAAGTTCGCCTGCAAACAGACGACTTTATCGAAGCCATCGCCGACCAATTGGCCGTTTACGGCCACCATGTGGCCATCTGGCAAGACCCCATCCCGGCCGGCGTCCTCTCCTGGGCCATCCGCTATGCCCGCGCCGATGCCGGTCTCTACATCGGCGCCGATGCGGCCGGTGCGGAAATGAACGGGGTCATCTGTTACAGCGCCCAGGGGGCGCCTGTCCACAGCCAAGAAGCAGACCGCCTGGCCAAGCGCTACCAGACCTACCTGAATGGCCAAGACCCCAAGCCGGTAACCGACCTGGCCGCCAGCGACCGTGCCGACCGCCGGCAGTTGGTTGAGCCCCAGATGGGCGACCTCTACCTGGCAGACTTGCTCTACGGCGAAGGTCTCTTAAAGGACCACAAGGCTGATGATACCCCCCTATCTATTTTATACACAGCCCTGCACGGCTCCGGCGGAAATTTTATCCCCGACGCCCTCAATGAATTGGGCTTTCAGGATTTTCGCGAGGTGGACGCCCAGGCCCAGCCGGACGGGTCCTTTCCCGATATGGTCCGCCCCAACCCAAGCGACCCGCAAGCCCTGGAAGAAGCCTCTCGCCTGGGCTATGTGATGGGCACCGACCTTATCCTGGCCTCTGATCCACCGGCCCGGCGCATCGGCTGCGCCGTCCGCCACAAGGGCGACTTTGTCCTGCTGACGCCGGAACAAATCACAGCCCTCTTAATCGACCAATTGCCAAAGCTCCTGCCCCAGCCGACCAATGGGGTCATTGCAGCACCGCTGAACGCCTCCCCCTTTGCCAAACGGGTGGCGCTCAGCCGCGGCTTCCAAGTCCGGGAGGCGACCGACGGCATGGCCGCCATCGGTCAAACCGCCAGAGAAACGGTTCGTGATGGTGGCAAGCTCTTCTTGGCCTATGATGACGGCGCCATTTCCGGCGGCAACCTTAACCGCGAGGGCGACGCCGTCTTTACTGCCGCCGCCTTGGCCCTGGCTGCCCAGCGCCTAAAGGCCTTCGGCCACACCCTGGTGGACCAATTGAACCTGCTCTACGGCGCCTTCGGCTACTGGACCGACCGGCATTTTTATATGGACCCGGCCGGGGCCTTACCGGCGGACTTAACCGCCCGCACTCTAAAAAACCTGGCCGATATGCCGCCGCAGGACATCTTTGGCCGCAAAATAAAAGTCTTGATCGATTATACCCACGGCAGCTTCTGGCTCCAGCCGGCCCCCCTCTTGCAGTACTGTTTCGCCGACGGCAGCCAGGTGACCGTTTACGCCGATACCGCCGCCCGCCGGCTGACCTGCCAAATCCATTGCCTTTCCCCCAACCACGACACCGCCCGGCAGGCAGCGGAAACCCTGGCCGGCCGGCTGCGCCAGGCCTTGAAGGTCGCCGCTGAAACCGCCAAAGCCAGTCGCAGCGACAAGGCCTAACCCGACCATCCCCATCTCAAGACAAGACCTAAAGCCATTGCCCAAGGGGCAGTGGCTTTTTTCATGCCCTAAAGCAAGGGCCTAAAATGACCCACAAAAAAACCGGAGGCCGTCACAATAACGGTCTCCGGTTATAGGAGTGGGATGGGACCACACCCGCGCATTAGGGAATGTGGTAGAGTTTCCGCAAATCATCGGGAGCCAGGTCTGCCTTTTCTTCCCGGTTAAAGATATGCGCAATTTTGCCCTTGTCCAGCATAATCAACCGGTCACCAATGTCCAGGGCATCCTGCAAATTATGGGTGATCATGATGACGGTCAACCGGTCACGTTCTGCCAGCCGGCAGGTAAAGGCCAGGACATCCTGGGCAATCTGCGGGTCCAGGGCGGCGGTGTGCTCGTCCAGGAGGAGGAGCTGGGGCGGGCGCAGGGTGCTCATAATCAGAGCCACCACCTGGCTCTGGCCGCCGGACAATTCGTTCATCCGGTTGTCCAGCTTATCTTCCAGCCCCATGCCGGCTTCTGCCAATTTTTCCGCAAAAATTTTGCGCAAGTCTTTGGTGATGGCCCGGTTAAAGAGCTTCCGGTTTTGACGGCCATAGGCCAGGGCCAGGTTTTCCGCGACGGTCAAGTTCGGGGCGGTGCCCATTTGCGGGTTTTGAAAAACGCGACCGATAAAGTGGGCCCGCTTGTATTCCGGCAAAAAGGTTATGTCCCGATCGTTCAGCAGGATTTTTCCCCGGTTGGGCCACAAGGCGCCACCGATTAAGTTAAAGAGGGTGGACTTCCCGGCGCCGTTGTTGCCTAGGACGGTGATGAACTCACCGGAGTCGACCGTTAGGCTCAGGCCCCGCAAGACATGGGCGGCTGTGCCGTCGGCCTTGGGGAAGGATTTGTGCAAATCACTCAGTACCAGCATGGGCGTCTCCTTTCCGCAACTTTTGATTGGCCCGGTAATTCTGCCAAGCCGGCAGGGCCAGCGCCAAGACCACCACGACGGCGGAAATCAGCTTCATGGCGTAGGCCGGGAAAAAGTCGCTCTTAATGGCCACGGCCAAGATAATCCGGTAGGCAATGCTCCCCACCAGGCAGCCGATCAAGCCGAAGAGGATGCCCCTTTTGCGGACGATCGCTTCCCCGATAATGACCGCCGCCAAGCCGACGATCAACATGCCGACGCCGCTGTTCATGTCAGCGAAGCCTTGATCGCAGGCAATCAACCCGCCGGATAGCCCGATCAGGGCATTGGAAATCATAAAGGCGATGATCTTATACATGTTCACATTCATGGACGAGGCCCGGGCCATCCGCTCATTATCGCCGATGGCGCGAATGCACAGGCCGCAATTGGTCTTAAAGAAGACTTCCAGGAATACAATCACAATCAACACAATGACCGCTGAATAAAGGACCTTCCGGGTCACTTCATGGGCCAGCAAGCCGCTGAAGGCGTGAAAGACGGTCGGTGTGTCCAAGAGGGCCACATTACTGGTCCCCTGCATGACCATTAAATTGATGGAGTAGAGCCCGGTCATGGTTAAGATGCCGGCCAAAATGGGCTGGATTTTCAACTGGGTTTGCAGGAGGGCTGTCACCAAACCGGCCAGGCTGCCGGCAGCCAGTGAGAGCAGGACCCCTAGATAGGGGTGCCCCGCCGTCACACTCATGGCCATGACCGCCATGCCGAAGGTGAAACTGCCGTCTGCCGTTAAGTCCGGCACGTCTAAAATACGAAAACTGATGTAAATGCCCAGAACGAGCAGGCTGTAAATAATGCCCAGCTCAATGGAACCGATGAGTAACGACATTTGACCTCCTACTTCACGACACTGTGGGCTTTATCCTGAATGGCCTGCGGGATGGTAATGCCCAGTTTTTCTGCAGCGGCCATGTTGACGTCCACCATATCCCCGTTAATGGCAATGGCCGGAACATCGGCAACGGCCTTTCCGTTCAAGACCTCAATGGCCAGGCGGGCGCTTTGGGCCCCGGTGTCCACATCGTCAATGGCCACAGACAAGAGGGCGCCCCCGTCCACCATAACCTTGGAGCTGCCTAAGATGGGAATCTTATGCGCATTGGCCGCATCCACCACCAGGGCGATGGCGTCTTGAATCAGGCTGTCGTTCGGAACGAAGATGGCATCTGTTTCAGCGGCGAGAGAGTCGGCGGTTTGCTTAACTTCACTGGAATTGGACACGGTGCGTTCAACGGCTTTTAAGCCCATTTTCTCCAACTGAGCCTTGGCGTCTTTCGCCGTTGCATTGGAGTTGACTTCATTGGCGCTGTACAAGATACCTACGGTCTTAATGTCCGGTTTTAATTCCTTGGCTAAGTTGAAAATCCCCTCAACAGGAATGGGGTTTTGGGTCCCGGTCGCGTTTTTATCTGGTTTTTTCATATCGCTCAAAAGCCCGGCTTTAACCGGCTGGGACACGGCGATAAAGACCTGGGGCGTGTCGGACTTTTGGTTGACGAAGGCTTGGCTGGCCGGGGTTGCAATGGTTGCAACCAGGTCATACCCGCCACCGGCCATTTCCTGGGCGATGGTGTTCATATTGGAAGCGTCCCCTTGGGCGCTCTTTTCAACAAATTCCACCTTGCCGGCGCCGTATTCTTTTTCCATTTCGGCCTTGAAGCCTTTTTTCATGTCCTCAAAGGCTCCGTTTTCCACCAGTTGAATAATCCCGATCTTGTAGGTCTTATCCCTGGCCGGGGTAGCAGATGAGGACGCATCGACACCGCAGGCGGTCAGCGACAGGGTCAGGGCCAGGAGGGCTGCAACAGCAGTTAATTTTTTAAAAATGGTCATGGGTTGTCTCCTCTTTCTCATAAGTATAAAGGGCAGTAAAAGCATCATCAAGCATGTCTTCTGTAATCTCGTAGGGATAATGGCGAACGTCCGCGGCCTCTAAGATGGCCGGATAAATGCGGCGCATATCCGCCATGGATAAGCCCAGGTCTTCCGGGACCATCGGATAGCCAAGGGCCTTGTTTAAGGTCATTACCTCTGTAAAGGCCTGTCGCCATCGGTCCACCAGTAAGGCCACCGTCACCCCGAAGCCCACCACCTCGCCGTGGGGGTGCGCCTCATGGTCAAAGCCCGCCACCCCTGTAAGAGCATAGTAGATGGCGTGGGCCAAGCCGGAATTGTAATCCGGGCTGTGGTCCAGGGTCACCAAAATAGACACCATCGCCGTGGTGATGATGATGGTCAAAACCGTTTGGCGAAAATCATCGTTCAGCCGGCCGGCCTTTACTGCCTGCATGGCACCTACCGCATGGGCTTGCATGGCTGAGGCGCAGGCGCCGCTGATGTGTTCGCCTAGGGCCAGGGGGTAATCCAGATGGACATCCCGACAATTCAGCGTCACTTCATAGTACTTGGCGTAGGTATCGCCGATGCCGGCATAGAGGTAAATCGACGGGGCCGCCAAGAGGACCTCCTCATCAATAAAAACATGCCGTGGCGCTTCCTGCAAAAAATCCGGCCCCACCACGCTGCCGTCCGGCCTGTACATAATGGACACCGACGTGGCCGCCGCACAATTGGACCCAATGGTGGGAAAGGTAAAGACCGGCTTGTTCACCCGATCCGCCAGACACTTCGCCGTGTCCAGCACATGGCCGCCACCGATGCCGAAAATCATATCCGCGTCTCGGACCGTCGGCAGGGCCTCCAGCCGCTGAACGTTTTCATAGGAAGCCACGCCACCGTAATGCAGCGGCGCCTCAGTGATAAAACCAGCCTCTGCCAGGGCCGGCACCAGCTTGTCTTCCAAGGCCGGGAACCCGTGGTCCCCCACAACCAGGGCAATCCGTTTGCCGTAGGGAGCGCAAATGCGGACCACATCCTCATACACCCCGCTACCGATGCTGTAATTTGAAAATGTCACCTGTTCATGCATGATTATCCATCCTTTCACCAAATGACCGCAAAAAAAATACGCCCCTGTCCCCCACTGGGACAAAAGCGAACGCTTCTGCGGTACCACCCGGCTTGGTCAAAATGACCCCCTCATTCAGCATACCATCATATGCCTGTCCCTGATAACGGTGGACACTCCGTCAGCGACTACTCTTATTTTGCCGCCACCCTCACAAGCCCATTCACACGATTCCGTCACTGCTGCCATCCCACCGCCGGCAACTCTCTGAAAGCTCGGTTATCGGTTACTCTTCTTGATCATCGGTTTATGTTCATCAATATAAATTCATTCTAGCGACAAGCACCCAGCTTGTCAAGGCTCTGGCCAAAATAATTTTTCTACCGGCAAAAGGCGGGCTGGACACACCGGCCCTGCAATGGTTTGCCTGCAAACCATCCAAGCAGGCCAGCCCCTGCTTGCCTCCAGCCATAGAAATCCCCTCAGTCCAAGGGACTGAGGGGATAGGTCTAACTTAGCTTTTGCTTAATAGAAAAGGGCCTTGACTTCCAAGTATTCTTCGTAGCCCATCACGCCACCTTCGCGGCCCAGGCCGCTTTCCTTGTATCCACCGAAGGGGGCAAAAATATCGCGGGCACCAAAATTGACGGTCACTTGACCGGCGTCCAAACGGCGGGCAACGGCGACGGCCGCCTCTTCTGGTCCGACAACACCGGCAGCCAAGCCGTAGGGGGTGTCGTTGGCAATTTTAACGGCCTCTTCCAGGTCCCGATAGGTCTGCACCACCAGCACCGGCCCGAAGATTTCTTCGCGGACGGCTTTGGCCTGGGCCGGCAGGTCTGTAAAGACGATGGGCTGGACCAGGCGTTTTTCAGCCTTTTTATCCGGCACTTGCCCGATGACCATTTGCCCGCCGTCAGCCAGGGCGATGGCGATGTGGTCGCAAACTTTAGCATATTGCTTGGCGTTCACGATGGGCCCGAGGGTGCTTTCCGGGTCCCGGGGATCGCCGGCGCGCCAATTTTTAGCTTCTTCCTTCAGGGCAGCAAGGGCCTTATCCTTATCTGCTTCCGGCACCACAAGGCGGGTGTAGGCGATGCAGGTTTGTCCACTGTTGGCAAAGCAGGAACCGGCGACGATTTTAACGGCGTCGGCATAATCGGCACCCGGGAGAACAACCAGAGGGCTTTTGCCGCCCAGCTCCAAGGCGATTTTTTTGATGGTGGACAGGCTGTCACGTCCCACCTGCCGGCCACTTGCGGTAGACCCGGTAAAGCTGACCAGGCGCACATCCGGATGGCTGGTCAGGGCGTCCCCCACTTCGCCGCCGGCACCGGTGACCAGGTTCAAAACGCCGGCAGGAAGCCCGGCATCGGCAAAGGCCTGCACCATATAATAAGCCGACAGGGGGGTGGTCTGACTGGGTTTTAAAACGGCGGTATTGCCGGCCAGGAGGGCCGGGGTAACTTTCTGCACCACTTGCCCCAGGGGATAGTTCCACGGAGTCAAGAGGGCAACCACGCCGATTGGCTCCCGCACGACGATGCCATGGTCTAATGTTTCTTCCGTCCGGTAGGTCCGAGCGATGGTCAAAAAGCTTTCGATCCGGTTGAAATTCCGGTCCACGTGCATCTTGGTCGTCCAAGCCCGCGGCTGGCCCAGCTCATCAATTTCCAGGTCAATTAAGGTATCCCGATAGGCCTTGAATTTTTCCAGGCCGGCGGCGATGATGTCTGCCCGTTCCTGCGGGGTCTTGGCTGACCAGGCGGGGAAGGCGGCCTTGGCGGCGGCCACGGCCCGGTCCACATCGGTGCCGTTGCCGCGGGGAACCTCTGCCAGGGTCTCTAGGGTCCAGGGGTTTTCAACGGCGATGGTCCGGCCTGAGTCGCCGTCCTGCCATTGGCCGTTAATGTAAAGTTTGTTAAAGTCCATAAGCGTCTCCTTTTCAAAGGTGCCGAAGTATCATCTTTTCTACCCTGTAGTGTAGCAGTCCGAGCCTTTTTCCTCAAGACAAGGCGCTTAAAATAAGTCTTTTTTGTAGAAATTTGGCCGAAAAAAAGCCCCCGGGCCCCTTTCTATAAGGGCCGGAAGACTTCTCTTCCCTGCCTTAACGGCGCAGGATTAATTCGGTTTTGTCCTTGTCCCGTTCTTTCTCAATAAAGGCCTCCCAATCGCCTTCGCTGCGGTTGCGGCCGATGACCTGGCCGACCAGGGTATCATTGGCCAGCCAGGCGTCCTTGACCTTATCTTCCAGCAAGGTTTTCAACTGACCGTTGGCGCTGATCACAGCAGCTGCAACATCGGCGTCGCCTGCCTTGTCCGGTAAAATGCCCAGGGTCTCCTTAAGGTCCGCTTCAGACGGAAAGGCATCGTACTTGGCTGCCAAGCGCAAGTAAGTCTTATCCGGCAAGGCCCGCGCCAAATCTTTTTCCCGCACCGAAAGGGGGACCCCGTCTAAGAAGACCTTATGCCCGCGCTGGGTCAGGCCGTCACCGGTCATCAGCCGGTTGGCCTCTAAGGCCGCTTCCGTATCAACCCGGTCGCCAACTTGCAGGGGTTCTCCGCTGCCGGCCTTGTCCAAGGGCCCGTCAGCCTCCTTGTCACAAGCGGTAAAGGCCAATGCTGTGACGGCCAATAGAGTTACAAGGATAAGTTGTCTTATGATTTTTTTCAAGCCCGTCGCCTCCCATATTGTTCTGTCCTTATCATACCGTTCTCGGCAGGCGCATGCAATATAAAAAAGGGACCCTCCTTAACGGAAGGATCCCCTTGCATCCTAAGCCGCGTACGGCAGGAAAAATACCAAGGTATTGATAATAAAGAGCGGAATCAGGAAGACCAGCGCCCAGCCCATGTAACCAAAGAAGGAGGGCATCTTAATATCGCTGTTTTCCGCAATGGAGCGCACCATAAAGTTCGGCGCATTCCCAATGTAGGTATTGGCCCCCATGAAGACGGACCCACAGGAGATGGCCATGAGGATATGCTCAGGCATCAGCCCCAGATTGGTCATCACGCCGGGCACATCATGGGCGTGCAGGGAGGCTGCCGTGGTAAAGAAGACCACGTAGGTCGGCGTATTGTCCAGGAAGGAGGACAGCACCCCGGAGCCCCAGAAGAACTGGGCCGGGTGTGCCAGGCCCAGGGAAGCCCCCTTGGCCCCTAAGATGGCCAGCGCCGGAATCATCGTAATGAAGATCCCTGCAAAGAGCTTGGCCACTTCGGCAATCGGCGCCCAGCTGAAATCGTTAAAGGCCCGCGCTTCCTTGGTGGAGAACTTCATGGCCAGATAAGCTGCCACAAGGATAATCACATCGCGCATGATGCTCAAATAACTCCAAATGACCACTTCGCCACCGTATTCATACAGTTTCAGCCCGTAGGCTTCACCGGTAGCCTGGTCGGCAAAGAGGGGCAGCTTGGTGAGCACGCCGGAGAGAATAACGGCCAAGACGATCATGCCCAGGAAGATGAAGTTGCGAGCGCCTTCCACCCGCAGTTTGCCTTCTTCACCGTCATCAGGAATTTTACCGTCAAGCTCTTCCATATCCTTTTTGTAGGCCCGGCGGTCTAAGAAATAGTAGACCACCAAGAGAATAGCAGAGTTCATCAAGTAAGGCAGGAGCAGGTGCTTGGTGGTCCAGAAGAAGGGCACCCCGCGCAAAAAGCCCATGAAGAGCGGCGGGTCACCGACCGGCGTTAAGGCACCGCCGATGTTACAGACCAGGAAGATGAAGAATATAATGGTATGTTTCTTGCGGACACGCCATTTGTTGGCCCGAATCAAGGGACGAATCAGCACCATGGCGGCACCGGTCGTGCCGATCCAGGAGGCAATCAGGGTCCCAATGGCCAAGAAAATAACGTTTACCTTAGGTGTTCCGCGCAATTTCCCGCGCAGGACAATCCCCCCTGTGGCACAGAACAAGCCAAACAAGAGGATGATAAAGGGGACATAGTCCAATAAAATAGAATGGAATAATTCAAATACCGTTTCCCCCATGCCGTAAAAAATCGTAAAGGGGATCAGGAAAACCAGCGACCAGAAAATAGCCGCTTTACCTTGGTTGTTTTCCCACCATTCTCCATTGATCAGAGGAACAATTGCAATAGACAGCAACATCCCGACAAAGGGAACGATGCTCCATACGGGCAAGCGTTCGCCCAGCGGCTCCATTTCCGCTGCCATTGCAAGCTGTGGCACCAAAAGCAAGACCAAGGTCAACATTGCTGTTATGGGCCAGTTTACTCTTTTTTGCACAAGCCGACATCCTTTCTCCATTTGTAGTCCCGCCGCATCTGTCACCCGCGGGCATTTGCACACATAACCAGTATAGCGAATAGACGCGTCAAATTCCATTTATTTTTAAAATTTTGTGAAAAAATCTGTAGAAAATAAATAGGCCGCTGCACGGAGCACCGGCAGCGGCCTGCAAAGGTCGTGCTTATTTTCGATTGTATTTCTTATTAAAGGCTTCTACGCGGCCTTTAGCGCCATGTGCACGCTGTTTGCCGGTGTAAAACGGATGGCAGGCAGAGCACACTTCCACTTTAATGTCGTCTTTAGACGTGGACCGGGTCGTAAATTCATTGCCGCAACCACACGTTACCTTAACTTCATGATAATCCGGATGAATACCGTCTTTCATGCTAACACCTCTTTTCATCGTTAATCAATGAGCGTCTATCATTGAGTCCCAAACATTATACTAAAAAGCAAATATCGGGTCAAGAGGAAACCGCTAGTTTAAAAGAGGAGTTTTGCCAGGGGATAGCCGATAACAATGTAGTAGACCAGGGCCAGGATACATTGCGGGAAACCGATGCGCATAATATCGCCGGTGGTGTAAATGTCTTTACGTCCGTGCATCATGCCGGCGTGCGGGGAAGCGGCCGGGGTCAACATGGCCACAAAGACCATCATACCTACGCCCATGGCAACCGGCATCGGCTCAATGCCCATTTGTTCGCTGAAGGCCAGGATAACCGGCATCAAGACCACAGCCATGGCTGCGTTATTGGCAAAGTTGGTAATGATAAGGGCCACGGTGAACATAATTGCCACAAAGACCATTTCCGACCGGCCACCTAAAATCGGGTTGAGCACGTCCAAGAGGAAGGCCTTCACCCCGGTGGAGTCGTCAGACAGGGCATTGGCCCCATAGACCGCAGCGGCAATCATGAAGTAAATGCCCCAGGACAGCTGCCCGTAAGCCACTTCTTTAAAGTTCAGGAAGGGGCCGGATTTAAAGCGAATAATGCTGAAGAAGACCACGAAAACGATGGTTACCCCTAGAGGCCCCAGGGTCATTAATGTTTTCACCAATGGGAAGTTCTTCGGCAAGAAAGAGGGCATCAGCAAGAGCACGATGTAGACCGGCAGCATGTAGAGAAAGGCCTTTTGCTGGATGTTCATCGGCGGCAGGGTATTTTGCGCCGCAATCCGCTCTGCGTCAACCGCTTTCAACTTGCTCACATCCGGGCGGATGATGAATTTCAAAACGAGCAAGTAGGTTGCACCTAAGAGGAAGCACATAATGAGGTTCAGAGCCATATAAGACCCGTAGGGCACGAGCAAGCCGCTCATGGATTGGAAGGCAGAGACCACAATCAGCTGAGCGCCCATAAAGGGGAACAAGGGCTGACCGAGGGTCGACACAAAGAACATCCCTACAAAGAAATAGGGCCAGAACTTATCGCACAGCTCAATGCCCAACTCTTCCATCAAGGACAGGGCAATCGGCCACATGACCAGTAAGGAAGAAATCGGAGAAATAAGGGTGGACAACCAGTAGCAGGCCATATAGAAAATAGCCATAAAGACGTAAGGCCGTCCGGTGATAATTTTTCGCGTTAAAAACCAGTTGGCAATGTAGTTGGTGCAGCCGCTTTCATACAGCGCCCCAAACAAAACCATACAGAAGAGGGTCAAGAGCACCGTATTTTGACCGAAGGCATTGAGCATGGTGTTGATCATGCCCTCTGCCCCTTTACCGGCAAAACCGGAGAAGCCCATGACAATAAGCCCCAAGAGGGACGGCCACATGGTATCTACCAAAGACCACAGGTAAACCATGCCTAAGAAGGCACCCACCATTTTCATCCCGATGGGCGTAATGCCCCCCATGGGCGGGAGAAATTGAAAAACAACCATGATGGCAATACCGACCAGAGAATGAATGTATAATTTCGTATTCGTCGGCTTTTTCTCAGGCGTGCAAACGATGTCCTTGTCATCGTTTTGAAAAGAGAAATTTTTACTCTGCTCTGGCAAGAAACTCACTCCTTTTTATCATCCAAATCCTATTTGCAACAAAACACAAGTATAAATAACTTCTCTATAGCAATTATACAAACTTCTTTTACCCTTGTACAATTTAATCCACCTATACGGGTATTCACCTTGCTTATACCCTCCCCTAAAACCCCTTATCGGCCATTCACGAAATTTATACAGCGCAAAATATTTCTTGAAGAAATCGGAAGCCCAGGGTCTTTCCCTCTGCATCCGTCAGCCCCTGCGCCCCACCATAACTGCCCTTACCGCTCCCGTTCAAAAGGGGGCAAGCCTTGCAAAAAAGGCCCGGCCCCAAGGGTTGCATCCTTGGGACCGGGTCGGTTTAGCCTTCATAAAGGTACATGGGCTCGGTGACTTGCAGGTCTTTTAAGGTTTGAACAGCGGCGGTTAAATCGTTGCCGCCAAAAAGATTTTTCAAGAGGCCCGTTTGCTGCTGACCCAGGGGGAAAATACCCCAGGTCCTAGGCGCATTATAGGCATAGGGAACGACTTTAATGTTGTCATCTTTCAGCCGTTTTTTCAGGCGCTTTTCATAGGCGTCATAGGACATGACTTCATCCAGGAGGCCATTGGCGAGGGCTTGCCGAGAGGTGTAGATGCGGCCGTCGGCCAAGGCCTTGACTTCTTCAGGGCTCATCTTGCGCCCCTTGGAGACAATGTCCACAAACTGGTCATAGGCCTCATCGCTCAGCCGCTGCATGATGGCAATTTGCTCTTCTGTGGGGGGCTCAGTCAGCCCGCCCATCAGCTTGTTGGCGCCGGTATGAACGGTCGTGGTCTTGACGCCAAGCTTATCGAAGAGGCCCGTCGCATCCACGAAACGACCGCCAATCACGCCGATGGACCCGACCAGGGAATTGCGGTCGGCACCGATGTTGTCGGCTGCAGACGCAATATAGTAGCCTCCTGAGGCCATGAGGTGCTCCCCATAGGCGTAAATCGGGCGTTTGGTTTCTTTTTTATACCGCATCAAGGCCTGCCAGGTGGCATCGCTTTCATAAATGGTGCCCCCGGGGGAGTCAATCCGCAATAAGATGGCCTTGTTTTTCGTGTCCAAACGGGCGTTATCAATGGTTTCTTCCAGCCATTGCTGGTTGTAGGTCTCTCCCTCTTCTTCAATCGCCCCGGTAATGTCAATGGCGGCAATATTGTCGTGCAGACTGGACCAGCTCTTATCGTGGGCCGTTTGGCCATCGCCGGGCGCCAGGACCACAAGCGCCACCAGCGCCAGCAGGAGACCGCCAATGATAAGGGCGGCCGTCAAGGGGCTCTTGCCTTTTAACCGGCGCTTCCCGGACGGCTCTTCCGGCTTGGGTGTCCCTTCTATAAAGAAGGGGTTGGATTCAGGTGACATTACTTATTCTCCTCTTGTGTATCTTCTTGGGTATCTTGCGGCGCCGGCTCACTCGGCAGGCCAAGGGGGGCTGCCTCAGGCATGTCCGGGGCTGATGCCCGCTGGTCCGATGCGTCTTCAGGCGCTACCGACAGGCCGGTTCTACCGGCGTCAATGCCGCCCGGGCGCAGGAAGCGCCAAGCATTAACAAAGGAAACGGTCATATAGGGCATGACGTAGAGCTGGACCGGCGGCAGGAGGCTGGTCAAAATCAGCCACCCGATAAAGGACAGGTACATGACGAACAAGTCCCGAATGTGACCGGTCGTCCGTTCAATGGACAGCCGGAGGGCCCGGCGGACACCGATGTCCGGGTCTTGCGCCAAGGCGTAAAAAGCCATGGAGTATTGAATGCTCTTCCAAATGATCACGACCATCATGGCAACCATGATGACCACCATCGCCACCGTCGTGATGGTGTCATTTCCCCCTGCAAGAAAGCCGATGACGCCCATGGCGAGGGTAAAGGGCAGGGTCCAAACCAGCAGCCAAAGGTTCATCCAAATAAACATCAGGGCACCGGTCAAGCCGTAAGAGAAGAAGCCGAAAAAGGCCCCTAAAGTCGTTTCATCGCTACGTCGTTCGGCGATAGCTGAGGCCCACATAACCAAGGCCATCTGAAAGATCCCGGACAACAAAATGCCCACAATCAACCCCACCAGGCCCAGAAAGGCCAGGGTCTGCGGGTTGGAAGCCAAGGCCGGTCCTTGCTCCATCGCCTGCTGCATGAGCTTGCCGGAGCCAAACATGAAATCGGTCAGGCTAACGCCCGGCAGCATCATTTTCATCATGGCATAGGTGCCAAGATAGGAAAAAACAGAGTACAAAAGCATGATGCAAATCGCCGCCAGCCAGTGGCCGCGCAAGGCTTCCCTGGCATCGCTTTTCATTTGTGCCCGGGGAAAGGGTTCGGAAAATTGAAAACTCATAAATCCACCATCCTTTTTTTAATTTTAGGTCGAATAAGATTTCGAAGGGGCAACTGACTTCTTTTACCCATATGTCAATCGCCTTACACATCTTGTCCTAGCGAACTAATACATTAGTATTCTACCGCAAAAGACCCCTTCCCGTCAAGTTTCCCCCGCCGGGGCATAATCTCATTCTATAAGCATATTTTATGTACTATGGACACCCATCCTTGCTTGAAGTACTTGCGTCCATGTGATACCATGACGTCACTTTAGGAGATTAGGGAGGCATATCTATGCAAATTGACCACAAACAACTGTTTATTCCGGGGCCGACCGAAGTGCTGCCGGACGTGCTTGATGAAATGGCACGTCCCCTCATCGGTCACCGCACCAAAGAAATTTCCGCTTTGCAAAAAGCCATTACCGAAAAATTACAGAAAGTTTTCTATACCGAGAACCTGGTGCTCCTGTCCACCTCGTCGGGCAGCGGCCTGATGGAAGCCTCCGTCCGCTCCTGTACCGCCAAACGGTCCCTGTGCTGCGCCATGGGCGACTTTGGCAAGCGCTGGTACAAAATGGCGGTGGCCAACAACGTGCCGGCCGATTTATTGGAAGTTGACCTGGGCAAGCACGTGCCGGCGGAAGCCATTCGCGAGGCCCTGGCCACCGGCCAATACGACCTGCTCACCACCACCCACAGCGAAACGGCCACCGGGGTGGCGAATAATTTAGAAGAAATCGCCGAAGTCGTCCGGGACTTTCCGGAAATCGTCTGGTGCGTGGACGGCGTCTCTTCTGCCGGCGGGATGAAAATTGAAGTGGACCGGTTGGGCATCGACATTCTTCTGACCTCCACCCACAAGGCCCTGGCCCTGCCGCCGGGCATGGCCGTCTGCACCATGAGCCAAAAGGCCTACGACCGCACAGCGGAAGTTGACCACCGCGGCGTTTATTTCGATTTGCGGGCCATTTATGACCGCATCACTAAGAAGAACTACCAGTATCCGTCCACCCCGAATGTCAGCCTGATGTACGCCATGGACAAGCAGCTGGACCACATTTTAGCCGAGGGGCTGGACGCTCGTTTTGCCCGCCACCAGGCCATGGCCGACCGTTGCCGTGCCTGGGCGAAGGAGCATTTTGACCTCTTCCCGGAAGAAGGCTATATGGCCACCACCCTGACCGTTATCCTGAACACCCGTGGCATTTCAGTGGCGGACTTGAACAAGGCCCTGGGCGAACGGGGCAAAACCATGTCCAACGGTTACGGCGACTTAAAAGAAAAAACCTTCCGCATTGCGCACCTGGGCGAAGTCACCATGGACGATTTAAATGCGCTTCTGGCGGATATTGAAGATATTCTCGGCTTATAAATGGAGGTTCTAATTTAATGAAAATATTGATTACCGACGGCCTGGCAAAGGATGCCATTGCCGCCTTACAAGAATTTGCAGAGGTTGACGAACACTTTTACGAACCGGACGCCCTGGGCGAGGCCCTAAAGGACTATGATGCGGTGATCATCCGCTCGGCAACGCAAATTCGTCAAGCCCAGATCGATATCGCCAAGACCGGACAGTTGAAACTCATCGTCCGCGCCGGCGTCGGCATTGACAACATCGACCATGCCTATGCCAAAGACCAGGGCATCCACGTCCGCAACACCCCCTCCGCCAATGCCAACGCCATGGCGGAACTGACCCTGGCCCAGCTCTTTGCCGTCAGCCGCTTCATCGCCGCTGCCAACGTCACCATGCGCAAGGGCGAATGGAACAAGAAAAACTACCGGGGCGTTGAATTGGCCGGCAAGACCCTCGGCCTCATCGGCTTCGGCCATACGGCCCGTCTTCTGGCGGATAAGTGCGCCGCCCTGGGCATGGACATCCTCTATTATGACATCGTCGGCGCTGATGACCAGGTGCCCTACACCTACGCCGACATGGCCGACCTCATTCAAAAGGCAGACTTCATCACCCTGCACACCCCCGCCTCAAAGGACGGCAAGCCGCTCCTGGACGGTGGCGCCATCGCCAGCATGAAAGACGGCGTCCGCCTGGTCAATTGCGCCCGTGGCGGATTGATTGACGAAGCCGCCCTGCTGGAAGCCCTGACCACCGGTAAGGTGGCTGCCGCCGGCCTGGACGTTTTCGTCGGCGAACCGGACGTCAACCTGGACCTGGTCAACCACCCCAACGTCAGCGTAACCCCCCACCTGGGCGCTCAAACCTATGAAGCCCAGACCCGGGTGGGCAAGGAAGTGGTGGACGTGGTCAAAGAGGAACTCTGCTGAACAAGCCCATCAAAAAAATCGCCATCTCCCGAATGAATTCGGAGATGGCGATTTTTACAGCCAGGACAAGTTGCCGCCACGACAAATTGAAAAAGCCCGCCTAGCAGCGGGCTTTTTTTAGTGTTTGCAGACTTGGTTCCCAACGGTGCAGCTGGTTTTGCAAGCAGACTGACAAGAGGTCTGGCATTCACCGCAGCCACCGGTTTTCAATGTTTTCTGCAGCTGTTGTTTGCTGATCGTTTTAATGCGTTTTGCCATTGTTAGCGCCCCTTTCTGCGAATTTATTTCAGTATATCAGAAAGCGCCCTTCCGGGCAAGGTTTAGCCCTCTACCGGCATGGCTGAAAAAAACTCGTGCAAGCCGGGCCAGTCCAAGTCGCCAAAAGAGGTGCGCCAGTAGGACGGCCGATAATTTTTATCCACCATGGTCGCCCGGATGGCCTTCAGGGGTTCTTCTTTGTCCCACAAATGCGCCAGCAAGTGCAGGTCCACCGCAAAGGTCTCATCTCGCGTCCAATTTTTGCCGTAAAAGTACTTGAGGAAGGTCATCGCCACCGCCAAGGGGCTCCGCGACAGCAAGCCGGCCAAGGCCTGGGTCGCAAAAGGTTCGTGGGAGGCCTGCAGGCCTTCCATCAAGACCCCCAAGTGGTCTGCCTCAAAATAACGGGCCGTCTGAGGCGCTATTTCCCGTCGATAGGGCCCTACCCCCGGTACCTGGCGATAAGGGGCTACAGCGGCCTGTAATTGCTCTACAAGGCCATCGTAATCCAACCCATCAGCCTCCACAGCCAGTAAGGCCGACCGGACAGCCGCCCTATCCTGGCTCTGGATGCCCAGGTCGGCAAAGCCGTAATAAAGGGCATCCTGCCAATCCAATTGACCGCCCAAAAGGGAGAGGTAGAGGCCGTCCGCTTGAGGAAGCCGCGAAAGATACCAGCCCATGGCCACATCCGGCATAAAGCCCAGCCGGGTTTCCGGCATGGCCCAGACCAGGGTCTCATCGGTAATCCGCAGGTCCGCATTCACCGTCAGACCGACACCACCCCCCATGGTCACCCCCTTGTAAAGGCTCACCACCGGCTTGGGAAAATGGTGGACCTGCCGGTCCAGGGCAAATTCATCCCTGAAAAAGGGGACCGGGAACTGACCTGTCTCCATGCTGTACCGGTAGAGGGCCACCACATCGCCGCCGGCGCAAAAAGCCCGCCCTTCCCCTTCTAACAGCACCCAGGAAATGGCCTCATCCGCCACCCATTCCTCGAGGACAGCGCTCATTTGGTGAATATCGTCTAGGGTCAAGGCATTGAGCTTCTCCGGTCGATTCAGCCGGATGATCCCAACGCCCTTTTGTCGTTCAGTAATCATACCCTTCCTCCTTTTTCGCAAGCTTCTTTTGCCTTCCACATACCCGCCCCCCTGTCTTTTTATTGACGAACGGGCCCTCGGAGGGTATTCTAAAAGAAAGGAGGCTGCTCATGAGCGATACCATCAGACGGCTGCTGTTCCACAGCAAACCCGACCGGCCCGAAATTTTATACGAAGACCTGGCCACCGATGACCTGCAATTGGTCCTGACCCGGTACAGCTACGGCTCTGCCTATGTGGCCCGTCTGCCCTGCTGGTTCTTTTCGATTTACAACCAGGACCGGGACCTGATGGGCATGTGCGACCTGCGCTGGGGCTGGGCGGAAGAAATCGCCTATGCGGGACACATCGGTTACCGCATTTTTCCCAGCTATCGCGGCCACGGCTACGCCCAGGCGGCGGCCCGCCTCCTCTTGGGCTTCGCCTATCGCCTGAAGATGGAAACGGTCCTCATCACCTGTGACCCGGACAACGCCCCCTCCCGGCGGACCCTGGAAAATCTCAAGGGCCGGTTTGACGGCATCGCCGAGGTCCCGCGCGGCACCCCCGCTTGGCGGAGCGGCGATCGTGAAAAATGTCAATTCTGGTATAAAACCGCCAACTACAAGCTGGATTAACCCTGCGCATACAAAAAGCTCCCATGCAAATGGCATGGGAGCTTCTTTATATGCTTAAAGCTTGCTCTGACGGCTTAAAAATCGTCGTCTTGGACATCGTCCTTGCTCAGACAGTCGCAAGGGTATTTGATCAAACTTTCGATGGTTTCACGCGCAATGGCCAATTCTTCGTTGGTCGGGATGACAAAGGTGCGCACCCGTGCGCCTTCCTTGGTCAATTCACGACGTTCACGGCAACCGGCATTTTTGCTTTCATCAATTTCAATGCCCAGGTAGTCCAAATCACGGCAGATGGAAGCCCGAACCCGGTCATCATTTTCACCGATCCCGGCGGTAAAGACAATCCCGTCTACCCCGTTCATCAGGGCCACATACCGGCCGATGTACTCGCGCACCTTCAAGACAAACATGTTGTAGGCCAGGGTGGCGCGTTCATTGCCTTCATCCATGGCGGCTTCAATGTCGCGGAAGTCATTAGAGATGCCGCTGATGCCCAAAAGACCGCACTGCTTGTTCAAATAATCGTCGGTTTGGATGACGTCCATCTGTTTGTGTTCCATCAGGAAAAGCACCGCTGCGGCGTCAATGTCCCCGGACCGGGTCCCCATCATCAAACCTTCCAAGGGGGTAAAACCCATGGACGTAGTCACCACTTGACCGCCTTCAACAGCGGTAATGGAGGCCCCGTTGCCCAGGTGACAGGTGATCAGTTTCAGATCACGAATGTCCTTACCCATGGCCTTGGCCAATTCGTTTGCCACGTATTTATGGCTGGTCCCGTGGGCGCCATAACGGCGGACGCCGAATTTTTCATAGTCCTCATAGTTGATGCCATACATATAATGCTCTTGATTCATGGTGTGGTGGAAGGCCGTATCAAAGACCGCCACTTGTGGAATCCCGGGCATGTGGGCCTGGCAGGCAACAATCCCGGCCAAAGCCGGCGGATTGTGCAAGGGCGCAATGGAGCTGTATTGACGGATTTTACTGATAACATTCTTGTCCAAGCAAATGGCGTGGTCAAAGGTGGTACCCCCTTGAACGACGCGGTGTCCGACAACCCCGATTTCTTCCAGCGAATTCAGCACGCTCAATTCACCGATGAGCAAACCGTCTACCACCCGGGCAACGGCCACGCGGTGGTTGGGGATATCCTGTTCTTCTTTCACCTTCAAGCCCTTGGCCTGCAAGGTAATGTTGGCTTTCTGACGAGAGCCGATTCTTTCAACAACGCCTTTAGAGATCACTTCTTCGGTTTCCATGTCCAGCAATTGGAACTTCAAAGAAGAACTCCCGCTGTTGATAACCAATACTAACATTCTTCCACCTCTTCCTGAGATTTATAGGTCACTTCTATCTATTATTCATGCTAAACGGGTCTTTGTCAACTCTCAAATATCCATATCAAGTATGATTATAGCTGCTAAAGGTCAAGGGGATATCAAAACCTTGTCAATTGCTAAAGAAAACAGCTGTTTTCCCCAGATTGTGGATAACTTGTGGATAAGCTGGGTAAAACAGCCTTTTTGTAACAATTCAATGACAATCCGCCAACCCTATTGGTCAAGGGCTTTTGACAGGGGGATGGCATGTTCGCCTCGGCAAACCCCTTGACGGCGCTTTTTGGCCCTTGTGCATAGTTTTGTGTGCAAGCCTGTGGATGACCTGTGGATAATGGGGATAAACCCAGCCCCCTTCCGACCAAGCCCCGGTTTAAAGGGGTCTGCCGCCTTCTCATCCGCCAGCCCGCCTGTGGACAAGGGCCGTCAGCCCTGCTGCCGGCGCCTATCCTCGGCCAGGCGACAAAGGTCCTCAGCTTATCGGCAGGGCCACCTGCCCCGCCGCCCCTGCTGCCATAACCGCAGACGGGCCAAGTCCGCCCCGTCTGTCCACAAGGACCGGCCCACCGGCCACCGCCAGGTCTCCCCCCCCTTGCACCAACCCCCTGTTCCGCCGGCCCAGCTGCCCTTTCAAGGCACAAAAAAGCTGCCTGGAGGGGGATTGCCCTCAAGGCAGCTGTAAGGCCCTTTATTTGGCCCCTGGTTGCGGACCGGGTCATCCGGCAATGGTGCCGTTCTTTTCATACTCTTCCTGCCAGGCCAGGTGTTGCTCATAATCATCGGTAAAGTAAACCTTACCGGTTTTCAGGTCGGCATAGAAGTAAATATAGTTCGTATCCGCCGGGTGAACGGCGGCGTCAATGGCCTCTTCCGACGGGCAATTCATCGGGCCCGGCGGCAAGCCCTTGTTCTTATACAGGTTGTAGGGCGAATCCACTTCCAAATCTTTAAAGGTAACCACTTCTTTGTGGGTCCCTAGGGCATAAAGAATGGAAATATCCGACTGGATGGGCATCCCCTGCGCAATCCGATTGTAAAAAACAGAGGAAATCTGCTGCCGGTCCTTGGTCGTAACCCCTTCTTTTTCAATCAAAGAGGCCATGGCCATGATTTCATTCACTGAATGGCCGGAGGCTTGAATGTCTGCCTCAAAGGGCTTGACCACTTCCGCGCACTTGTCCACCATCTGGGTAATCAGCGACGGCAACCCCTCTTTTAAATTATAATCGTAGGTCGCCGGGAAGAGATAGCCTTCCAGCGTATAACGGACGCCCTCAGAGGAGGCAACATCAGTCAACAAATCCGGATGACGGTCCACCATTTTCTTGACGAAGGCCTTATCCGTCACCTGGGCCATAAATTCTTTCTTGGGAATGCCGGTGGCCTTTTCCACCGCTGCGGCAATTTCTTTAAGGGTTGTGCCTTCACGGACCAGGATTTTGACCACGCCGGCACCACCACCTGAAGCGTTTTTCAGCTCCTTAACTACGGCTTTCATAGACATCTTTTCGGCAAACATGTGGGTCCCAGCCTTAAAGTCGGCCCCTTCGTTTTTCACCCGGACATAAAGTTTAAAAAGACCTGCGTTTTTAATCACGCCTTCTTTTTCCAGTTTAGCGGCGATATCGCTAACCTTTTCACCCTCTTCAATGGTTACGGAAATGGCCGGTTTCTTGTCCGCTTCCATCTCCTGGGTATTCTGATTAACTTGAATCATACGCACCCCGACGGCAACAAAGGCCAAGAGGATGAGTAAGAGAAATGCGCTGCAGCCAATCTTAAAACGCCGCTTCCGCCGACGTTTGCGACGGGCCGCGCGTTCGGCGCAACGGCGCTCAAGGCGCTCGCTGGATACTTCCGGCATGAGCAGACCTCCTTATGGTTTAATATCTTAAAGAATTATAGCCTAAGCCCTTGTGAATTGCAAGTTTTGTGCCTGCTAATAAGGCCCCTGTAAAGGGCTTGTAGCCCTTCATCAACAACTGTTAATTTTTCTTGTCTTTTGCCGATGAATGAACGCCCTTATCGCTGCTTTTTCCATCGCTTTTATGTGCTTTATGTCCCTTCCCGACAGAAGAACCTGCATCGTCATAAAGGTTCTGCACCACCAGTTGCATAAAGCCCTGGGCCCCCTCCGGGTTGCAGTGGGTGTTGTCCTCATAAAGCCAGTCCGGATGTTGCTCAATGAGCGATTTCCAGTCGATCAGCCGGGCATTTTTATGCGCCTTCACATAGGCCGTCAACATGGCGTTCACATCGTCCTGCCACTGGCGGGCCACATGGGTGTTGACAAAGTAGAGCTTCCGCTTGCCCAGTTTATTGGTCAGTGCCGTCAACTGTTCTTCCGTAAAGGGCCCGTTTGACCCGAGAACGAGGACCACCGTCGGTGCCAGCCGGTTGTCCTGTACCAGGCGGTCAACAACCTCTCCGCTCTGGTTCAGCTGCCGGCCGACCTGCCCGTCAATGACCGCCTTGGGGAAGGCTTCCGCCAGGGGCTGGGCCGCACTCAGTAAAATCGAATCGCCAATAAAGGTCACATCCGCCTTGGCGGCAAACAGGCGCTGCTCATCGGAAAGCCCTTCAATGGCGCCAATTTCCGCCACTTCTTCCCGGGCCGCCGCCTTTTGCCGGGCCTCCAGTTTTTTCTGCGTCTCCGCCAGTTGCGCCTGCATTTCAGCCACCGTCTGATTTTTCCCCGCCGGGGCCCGCACCAGACCGATGGTCGCTGAAAGAACCATCAGCACCAGCAAAAGCAGGGCCAGAGCCCGCGCCGGCCAGCGACGGATCCCGTCCTGCAAGCTGGCCTTGCTGAATCCATCTGAAAAAAGCGAGGGAACAGCTTTTACCGTCACCATGAGCCGACGGCCTAAAAGCCCTTCTGCCAGGGAATGGGTGAGGAGTCCAAGGGCCAGCAAAATCAGCCATTGGACCGGCGGCCATTTTTGCAGATTTGGCACAGTTCCGCTGACCGCATAAACCGGGTAGTACCACAGGTATATCGCATAGGTGCGGTTGCCCAGCGCCACCAGGGGTTTCCAGGACAGCAAGTGCCCCAAAACAGCACTGCGGGCCGTCAGCCCTAAAAAGGTCACCGTAGAGGCCAAGGCCGCCAGGACCAAACCACCCCGGTAGGTAAAGCTACTCTGGTCCATCAAGTGAAAGGCCAAAATCATCAACCCGCCCAAGCCGACTAGGGTCAAAACATCCCCCATCGGCAGGCGGCGTAAGACCGGCCAGCGCCGGCCCAGCAAGTCGCCAAACCGCGCTTCAGACAAGAGCCCGCCGACCGCCCCAATCAAGACGGCAAAAGCCCGGGTATCCGTCCCATAATATACCCGCGACGGGTCGCCCGAGGGCACATACAGGACCCCCATCGCCAGCGCACTGGCCAGCGCTAAGAGGCCCAAGAGCCCCGCCAGCCGGTAAGGGTTGCCCAAGAGCCGCTGGCCCCCCCGCATCACCAGCGGAAGAACCACCAGCACCTGCATGATCAGCGCCACATACCACAAGTGGGTATAAGCCGACGGGTGGACAAAGTCCGCAAAGTAAGACGACCCCTGCTGGATCTGCCACCAATTGTTGGTAAAGGTCAGCCCGCTAAGGGCCGTCATCCGGATGTTATACAAAAAAGACGGCGCCGCCAGGTTGATAAAGGCAACCGATAGCAAGAGCATCCAGAAAAGCGGCCACCACAGGCGCTTGACCCGCTTCAACAAAAAGGCCCCGTACCGGAGCGGCACCCCCTCCTCATACTTGGCCTGCAAAGACCGCGCCAGCAAAAAGCCCGACAGGGCCAGGAAAATATCCACCCCAATAAAGCTGCCCGGCAGGTATTGAGGATAATAATGATACGCCACCACCCCGGCAATGGCTATAATCCGCATGGTTTCCAAGGCCGGGTAATACGCTTTTTTCTTTTGCATCATAGGTCCCTTTCATAAATCGTTCTTCATTGTATTGTATCAAAGGGAACCGCCTAATCCAATATGCCGGCAGTCATTTTTTACCAATAAACGACAGCTAAGCTACAACCAAATCCCCCCTCGCCCCTATCCGGCAGCCATCCCCCAGCCCGGACCAACCGCTCCGGCTCCGGGCCGGCCAGGCAAAAAAGCGCACCGCCTGCAAGAATTGCAAGCGGTGCGCTTGGTTTAACGTCCCTTAGACGCCAATCTCAACAACTTGCCCTTAAATAAAGGTCTTGTCGTTCAGACCGGTCCATTTTTCAGCTTTACCGTCTTTTTCGCGGGTAAAGTCATGGCCCATAGTGGCTTCCATGACCGGTTCAAAGAACCAGTCGCCGGCGCTCACGTCGCTGAAGTGGATGACTTTAGCACTGTGCGCATTGATCCAATCGAGGTCTGCACTGCGATTGAGCATGCGGTTGGTGATGGAGGTCACTTCTGCGCGGGTGATGGCTTGTTCCGGACGGAAGGTGTTATCCGGATAGCCGGAAATCCAACCGTTGGAAGCTGCCAGGCGGATGGCCTTGTAGCCCCAGTAGCTTGCGTCCAGATCGCTGAAGCTCAGGTCTTTGCTTTCAGTAAGTTCAGCAAAGCGGGAGGCAATGGAGGCAAATTCTGCCCGGGTAATGGCTTGGTTCGGTTTGAAGCTGCCATCCGGGTAGCCGGAGACAATGCCTTTTTCGACGGCATAGCCGACGGTATCGGCATACCAGTCGCCGGCATGAACGTCGCTCAGAGCGACCTTATAAGCCTTACCTTTAACGGGGCGGTCTTTTAAGAGACGGGTGAACATGGTGGCCACTTCAGCCCGGGTCATGCCCCGGTTGGGAGCAAAGGTCCCGTCCGGATACCCAACGAGGTATTGGTAGTGGTCGGCTTTGTTCAAATCGCCTTCAGACGGTTTTTCCGGTTTGGGTTCGGGCTTGGACGGAATAACGGATCCGCCGCCACTGCTACCACCGGAGCTGGTTTTAGCTTTAACGGTTGCTGTAACGGAAACGCCATCTTGAGTGGCGGTAATTTCATCGCCCTTCTTCAGCGGTTTGTTCGTGGGTACATCGACAGACCACTTGCCGTTTTTGCCGACACGTATTTCGGCGATCAGATTGTCGTCTTTGTCCGTTACGACAAGCATCTCATCCGGTTCACCTGTACCGCTGATGGTTTTATCGCCGACATAAGGTTGATCGATGGTCGGTTTTGCCGGAGCGGATTCTTCCGTAACCGTAGCTTTTGCGGGAGTACCGTCCTTCGGAGTAACAGTCACTTCCGTACCCGGATTTTGTTTCGGGTTGGTATCGATGGAGAAGTTACCATCTTCGTCGGAGTTACCTTTGCCGATTTCCTTACCATCCTTGTCCTTAACGGTGACTTCCGTTTTCGGCGTCGTCTTACCGGTTACCGTCGTGGAATCCTTGCCGGGTTCATTCTTGGCGGCAGGATTGGTGATGGTCGGTTTATCAGCGGGCTTAGTAACCTGCAAGTTCTCCGTTGTTGCCGTTAAGTTCCCTTTGGTCAATGTAACCGGCTTGCCGTTGTTGGCATCGACGGTAAGATCGGTGCCATTGGCCGGGTCGGCGGTGATGCCGTAGTCGTCTAACTTCGCAAAGGGTACGTCTTGGGTGTTGCCGTTTTTGTCGGTCAAGGTAACGACTAAGCTGCTCAGGTTGAGTTTGCCATTGTCGGCGCTGCCTTCGACGTAGTCAAGTTTCGGTTGGGTTTTAACCGTCATATCTGTCACGTTGCTTGCATCAAAGGCCGTACTGGTGGCACTGGCCGTATAGGTCACATCAGTATCTGC
The DNA here is from genome assembly GCF_900101835.1 of Peptococcus niger. Lineage (NCBI taxonomy): Bacteria > Bacillati > Bacillota > Clostridia > Eubacteriales > Peptococcaceae > Peptococcus > Peptococcus niger. The sequence goes on along the minus strand of NZ_FNAF01000002.1, from coordinate 1,005 downwards.
TACAGGGACGGTCCACGGATCTGTTACATTCCATGCAGGGTCTTTGTATTTTGTAGCGTCTGAAACTTCTAGTGTCGGGAACTTATCTTGGGCTAGTGTGTCGTCTTTCTTGACGGCGTAGGTTTTGCCGAAGAGATCATTATTTGCGACGCCGGTGCCTTTGGCGACGGTGACTTTGTGGAAGTCTTTTGGCAAGGGGTTCGTCTCATTCGGGCTGATTTCATCGCCGGATTTGATGAAGCTGGCGATGCGTACTTGTCCCTCGGCGACTTTGTCTGCCGGGGCGTTATCCCAGTGCCAGAAGGTGTAGTCGTTACCGTCGTTAGTAATCGGCAGGGTGACTTTTGCCCATTCGCTATCTTTTTTAACCAGGGCGGAGATGACTGCTTTGTCTTTTTGTTCGCCCAGGGTTAAGCTTCCCGAGTTGTCCGGGCTGACTTTGAAGCCGATGACGACGTAGTCTTCCCGATTGATGGGGTTGTTCTTGTCATCTGTTGTCGGGATGTTGGGGTCGTCTTTGTCTGCCGGCTTGGTCGGATCGGACGGTTCGAAGGGGATGACGTCTTTATCCGAGTTCTTCGGATTGACGGTGATGTTGGTCTTGCCGTTGGCGGTCAGTTCTTTCGCTTGGCCGCCGGCATCTTTTCCGTTGACTTTGGCAACGAAGGGCTTGCCGTTGTTGTCTTTAACGGTAAGGCCTTTGTCTTCGGCCGGGGTGACGGTAACGCCGTAGTCGGCCAGTTTGTCTTTTTCAACTTCAACGGTGTTGCCGTTTTTGTCGGTGAGTTTGACTTTGATGCCGTCGTGCTTCGGTTTGTCGCCTTCGGTGTAGGTCATCGTGGTCGGGTCTTTAGTGACTTCAATGCCGGTGATGTTTGCCTTGTCGAAGGTGGAACTGGTTGCACTGGCTTTAAATTCGGTTGCTTTCGTAATGGCTTGGTCCCAAGGATTGCCTTCCACGTTCCAAGCAGGGTCTTTGAAGTTCTCTGCTGCTTCCGGGGTCGG